>CAKKPF010000087.1 GCA_919901575.1 Candidatus Brocadiaceae bacterium | reverse complement strand
CGCCTGCCCGCCCGGCAATGCCGTTCGGACGGGTACCTATTCGGGCAGGAAGCCATGAGTTACATCCGTTAACAAGTTAGTAGGTGTTTAAGATTTTAAACCCCTACTAAACGAAATGTAACTCAAACCTTCAGGTTTGAGTCGCCTTACCACTGATTCAGGATTACCCGCAAGAACGACATAGTCGTTCGCCAGCCAGACGCGCATTCTGGCGGGGACTGGCTGAAAGGAACTAATTTATATGAACATAATCTTAATCGGTTTCAGAGGTACTGGGAAAAGTACCGTTGGCGAACTTTTGGCGAATCGTTTAGAAAGGGATTTTATTGATTCAGATAAATATATTGAAAGTTCTACGGGAAAAACGATTAAGCGTATCTTCGAAGAAGAAGGAGAGGAAGGTTTCCGTAAGATTGAGGCAGACGCCATTGCAAGATTAAGCAAGATGGACAACAAGATAGTATCAGCAGGCGGAGGAGCTATCCTTAGAAAAGATAATGTAAAAAATTTAAAAAGTAATGGATTCCTTATCCTTTTAGTAGCGACTCCGGAAATCATCCACAATCGCATAACAAAAGATGAAAAAACGACACAACAAAGGCCTTCATTAACAGATAAGACACCCCTTGATGAAATCAAACATTTGTTAGAACAGCGAGAGAACTCTTACAAAAATGCATCTGACTACACAATAAACACATCATACGTTTCCTGTGAAGATGTAGTTAATGAAATTATTACAGTAATAGACAACCAGTTAAATTAAAGACAGAAACCACAGATTACGCAGATTTCACTGATTAAATGATTCAAAAAAGCAATAAACCATACATAATTTTTGAGGGAGGGTTTAAGATGAAAATTATTAAAACACTGATATTAGGGTTTTCTATATTTTGTTGTTCAACCGCTTTCGCACAAGAAGGTGATAATTTCGTTAAACTAAGACATGGTCTTCCAAATGTATTGAAAGTAACAAACGTAAGAGTGTATTCAGATAGTCCCGCATCAGCAGAAATAAGCATTTGGATAGATGTTAAGAATGGAAAAATAGTAAGCGTAAGCCGTGGACAAGGAGATTGGATAATTACATTACGAACGCATGGCCAGGTTTCAACCTATGTCGTCTCAGAAAAATCCTTCAAGGTAGTTGGCCAGGAATCCAAGGCTGTAAGTATAAGAGCCTTACATTTCTCGGAAGGTTAATCTTTCTTTTTGTCCTCTAATGACGCAATAACTTCGTCAACTATTCCATAATCTTTGGCCTCTTGTGCAGACATGTAGAAATCTCTGTCAAAGTCTTTTTCTATTTTCTCCATTGGCTGATTACTGTGTTTTACCAGTATTTCGTTAAGACTTTTCTTCATAAACATTATCTCTTCTGCCTGTATACTTATATCAGTCGCCGTTCCCGTAGTACCACCCCATGGCTGATGCAGCATTATCCTTGTATGCGGCAGGCTGAACCTCTTACCCTTTGTCCCCGCGGCCATAAGTACCGCACCCATACTATAGGCCGAACCAATACAAAAGGTAGCCACATCACAATGTACAAATTGCATTGTATCATAGATCGCAAGGCCCGCCGTGATTGAACCACCGGGAGAGTTTATGTAAACATTTATGTCCTGATTCTTATTGTCATTCTGTAAAAATAACATCTGCGCAATGACAATGTTTGAAACATTGTCATCTATCGGACTGCCAATAAATATTATCCGGTCTTTAAGTAACCTTGAGAAGATATCATAATGCCTTTCCCCATACCCTGTCTTCTCCACTACGTATGGCACATAGACATTTCCATAGTGCGTATTCGACATACAAGTGTGGCTATTCATATTAGCGTCCTTAGTCACCTGATCCTCCTTATTGAATATTTTTTTATTTCCCTTTTTGTTTAGCTTTAACTTCTTTCTTAACGTCTTCTTTCGTTTCTTCCCTAACCTCTTCTATAGCTGCTTCCTTCATTAAAAAATTAAGCGTTTTATGCGCCTTCAACTGATGCCGTAAGCTTGACATACTGTTAATCTTCTCAAGGTGTTTTCTCATAAGGGCAGGTTCGATACCGTACATACCCGCCAGCCCGTTAATCCTCTGATTAACATCATCTTCTGTTACAAATATTTTCTCCTCTTCCGCTATACGGTCAATAACCAGAGACAATTTAAAATCCTTGACAACAGATTCTTCTGAAGCATTTTTTAAATCATCCATATTCTTTTCTATCTCTTCCAATGGAGCGCCTTTGCTTATAAGCTCCATCTGGTATCTGTGCAGTCTTTCATTTGATTGATGCGCAATCATGTCTTCAGGTAGATCAAAATCCGCCATCTCTACGAGTTTACTATAAATTTGTTCATGCATCTCGCCTTCTACCAGCTTTTTCTTCTCCACCTCCAGCCTCTTTGACAAAAACTCCTTTAATTCGCCAAGTGAATCGTAACCGACCTGTTTCGCCAACTCATCATTTATATCAGGACTGGCAGGTCTTTTAATTTCTTTTATGGATATTTCTATATTGGCAGGCTTATTCCTATGTTGTTCTACGGGAAAGTTATTCCCTAATTCTACATCCATAGTACGTTTGTCTCCTGATTTTGCCCCTACAATATTAGTCTTCAAATCCGGCACATTAATATTAGCCACACTTGAACCGGAGACCATAACTTCCAATTCCTCATCCTTCCAGATTACCTCGCCATTAACACCCACTTCACAATCACAGATAATATAGTCTCCCTCTTTTACTTTACCTTTGTCCACAACGGTTAGTTGAGCCTTCTGCCTGCTTATAGTATTCAATGCATTATCTATGTCTTCATCAGTAATAGACACAGGCTTCTTCTTCAGTTGTATCCCCTTGTATTCTCCCAACTCAAATGTTGGTAAAACCTCCAACGTAATCTCAAATTTTAAAGGCTTGCCCAACTCAAGGTCAATGTCACCTACATTTGGATCACCTATGGGGGACAACTTGTTCCCTTCTACTGCTTGCCGGTATGACTCGCTGACAACAGCCCGTTTTACCTCATCTTTAATTTGATCACCAAACTTTCTCTCAAGAAGCTTCCTGGGAGCCTTGCCTTTTCTGAAACCTGGCAAATTGGCCATCCTGGATACTTCGCTTAATTGCTTTTGCCACTCATCCTCTATTTTTTCCCTAGGTATCTCAATCTTAAGCAACTTTTTACATGGCCCTACTTCTTCTATTTCTATGTTCATTGTTTTATTTTAACCGTTTCTGTTAATTTTTCTCAACCTTCAAACTATATACGATATAAGGATGGACTGTATAGCCAAAAGATGGAGCGGGTGATGGGATTCGAACCCACGACATTCACGTTGGCAACGTGACGCTCTACCACTGAGCTACACCCGCTTACGATTAATTATAATTAACCAATAATGATTTACAATATATTTTTATCTGGTGCGAGAGGGGGGAGTCGAACCCCCATACCTTGCGGTACTAGATCCTAAGTCTAGCGCGTCTGCCAATTCCGCCACCCTCGCTCACAACCGTATACCCAAGAATACCTTATGTCTTCCTATAGAAGCCGAATTCCCGAATTATTAAACGTAAATGTGGTTTGATAGCTTTTACCAATTTTCCAGTTTAGTTTCAAGTACTATATTTTGCAATCATTTAATATGGATTGCAAAATCAAACTATTTTAGTATATTATCTATAAAATATCTTACAATCTTCACAAAGCTTGTTACGGAGACTGTTGATTCTCTAATATGTACTCAAATAGTATCATTCATTATAATGTGATATAGAAAGGATAACCGATGAAAGGTGTTGTTCTGGCCGGTGGTCTTGGTACCCGATTATTGCCTTTAACGAAAATTACCAACAAGCACTTGTTACCGATTTTCGACAAACCGATGATTTACTATCCATTGCAAACTTTAATCAATACCGGGATTGAAGATATTATGATAGTCACCGGTGGTAATAATGCCGGTGATTTCCTGAGGCTTTTAGGCAATGGGAAACAATTTGGATTGAAGGACATAAGTTACACATACCAGGAAGGAGAAGGCGGAATAGCAGAAGCCCTGGACCTTGCCAGAAATTTCGCGGATGGTGAAAAGGTTTTGATTGTCCTGGGAGACAATATTATCGAAAAGAACATAATCAAAGAAAAGGAAGAATTTGAGAAACAAAAGAAAGGCGCCAAGATATTAATAAAGAAAGTCCCGCATCCATCAAGTTTTGGTGTTCCCGAACTTGAAGGGAATAAAGTGATTGGCATCGAAGAAAAACCTGAAAACCCCAAAACAGACCATGCCGTCATAGGCATTTACATGTACGATAGCCGTGTATTTGATATCATCAAAACACTTGAAAGATCAGACAGGGGAGAATTAGAAATTACTGACGTCAATAATGCTTACATAAAAGATGGAACAATGACATGTTCGGTTTTAGACGGTTGGTGGATTGATGCAGGCAGTTCACCGGAAAACTTAGCCAAGGCAACACAACTTGTTATAAAAACAGGCGCTAACAATTTAACATAATTTATGCGTATTATTTCAGGCAAAGCAAAAGGTATACAACTATCAGCATTAAACAGCAAACAAACCAGGCCTATATTAGACAGAGCAAAGGAATCTTTGTTCAATATTTTAGGAGACTCTTTACCGGATAGCGTTGTCCTGGATTTATTTGCAGGTACCGGATCATTAGGAATAGAGGCTCTTAGCCGGGACGCAAAAAGATGTTTGTTTGTAGATAATAGCACAAACGCAATCAGGGTGATTAAGAAAAATCTCCAGGACACAGGATTTCTAAAAAAAACTGTTGTTTTAAAAATAAACGCGTTTAGATTATTAGGATTTTTAAAAAATAAGCATATAAAATTCGACCTTATACTGGTAGCTCCTCCATATAAATTATTGGATATTGATTGCAGAGATAGAAAAAGAATCTTTTCTCTTCTGGATGAGTGTGTTTCCAGAGAAATCATAAATGAAAAAGGAATCATTGTCCTTCAACATCATAAAAAGCAAATGGTCAGCCAGGAGAGTTTCAAACAGTTGAAGGTGATTGACGAAAGAAGATACGGCACTACACAGCTTACCTTCCTTGGAACAAACTCAGCCTCAAATCCTGAGATGCAAAAATCGTAATTACCCAATATCAAGTGGAGTAATACACGGTTTAGTGGACAACCCTGCTTTCGCAGGTCGTGCCCAAGGCATATCCGCCTGGGTGGAAATTCCGATGTACGCAGATGGAATCCTCCCGAAAGGGAGGACACTCAATTCCACTTGATATTGGGGCATACTTGCAAAGAATGTGAATAAAAATAATCGTGAAATAAATGGAATAAGCCTTAAAGCGTCTGCCAAGATAAATCTTTTCCTGGAAATTTTAGGCAAAAGAGAGGATGGTTATCATGAAATTGAAACAGTAATGCAGGAAATTGATCTTGTAGATAACCTTCAGTTTGAAGAAATCCAGGAAGGCGTAAAACTTAAATGTAATAATAAAAATATTCCTTCAGATGAAAATAATCTGGTATGTAAAGCTGCAAATCTCATTGTAAATGAGTGTGGGATTAAAAAAGGTGTATTAATAAGTTTAGAAAAGAATATACCTGTGGGAGCAGGTTTAGGTGGCGGGAGCAGTGATGCTGCAACTACCCTTAAGGCATTGAATTCACTTTGGAAGATCGGACTTAGCGATGTTGATCTAATGGAGTTCGCTGCAAGGCTGGGATCAGATATTCCATTTTTTATAAAAGGCAAGACTGCGTTATGTAGCGGGAGAGGAGAAAATATAACACCAATAGAAGTAAAAAGCGAAATGAATTATCTTATCATTTTCCCACATATCAATATTAGTACAACAACGATTTACAGAAACCTGAAAATTGACTTGACAAAAAAAAGAAAAGATGTTAGCTTTTTTTTGAATGCACTAAAGTATTCTAAGGTCGCAGATATCAGTAAGTTGCTATTTAACCGTTTAGAAGAAGTAATTTTTGCGACATACCCTGATTTGCTGCGTGTGAAAAGTTCTTTAGAACATTTTGATTTTTGCGGTTTGTCAGTTTCTGGCAGTGGGTCGGCCTTCTTCGGTCTGTGCAACGATAGGCGCCAAGCGGAAGTAATCAAAGGAAAATTAGAGTTAAGCGGCATAGGAAATGTATTTGCGGTCACAAATGTTATAACACCATAGACAACGAGACTGGAAGGAGAAATTACTATGAATATTACAGAAGTCAGAGTGAAACTAACCGAGGCAAAAAAGAATCGTTTACAGGCATTTTGCAGCATAACAATTGATAATGACTTTGTAGTAAGAGATCTGAAGATTATAGAAGGATATAAAGGCGCTTTTGTTGCTATGCCGAGCAGAAAGCTCGCTGATAAATGTACTAAATGTGGATGTAAAAATCACCTTCGTGCACGCTTTTGTAATGATTGTGGAACTAAGCTCGATGACAAACGCGCATTAGGAGAATCCAGAGGTGAAGCTAGAGAAGAATCCAGAGGAAAATTTAAGTTATATGCTGACACCGCTCATCCAATAAATTCTAAATGCCGTGATGAGATTGAGCAAAAAGTACTTGCTGCATTCAAAGAAGAAACTGAAAAGTCTAAAGAACCTGGCTATAAATCACCAGTAATGGATGAGCCAGACACAGATGATTATGGCATTGTAGATAATGAATGACGCAGAAACCAGTTAAGTTGGAGAGAGGCATACATCCTAAAGGAGCTTAAAATCATCCCTCTAAATCAATTCAAATAATCGATCAAGAAATTGACATCTCTTAAAATACACGCTATACTTGTTTCAAGGAATAATTCTTTTCCAATAAATCAATGTCTTGTCGGTTGCAATAGACATGACAATTTTAGTTATTACCTGAAGCTTTCTAAAAACTCAGTATTTCTATCTTTTTCAGACTGGCGCCTGGACTGAAGAACTTCCATTTTGCCAGCTTGAAATAAAATAATTGATAATCTAAATCTCCAGCACACACGGTTTAACAAAAATGTCAAAAACTGGCTCGCAAATTCTACTTGATACCTTAAAAAATGAGAATGTGGAATACATTTTTGGCTTACCCGGCGGTGTAGTCATACCGCTTTTCGATACACTGTTTGATGATACAGACTTAAAGTTCATACTGACACGTCACGAACAGGCGGCTGGTCATGCGGCTGATGGTTACGCACGGGCGACAGGAAAAGTAGGTGTTTGTATCGTGACATCCGGTCCCGGCGCTACAAACTTAACAACCGCTATTGCCACAGCCTACATGGACTCTATACCCATGGTAGCCATAACCGGGCAGGTCAAGACACATCTTATAGGCAGTGATGCATTCCAGGAAGCAGACATTACCGGTATAACACGCCCTATAACAAAACATAATTATCTCGTAAAAGATATAAGAGATCTGGCAAAGGTAGTTAAAGAGGCGTTTTATATTGCGTCAACAGGCAGACCGGGCCCTGTTGTTATAGACCTGCCTGTGGATATAACGACAGATAAATGGAATGGAGATATTCCTGAAGAAGTAAACCTGCCCGGGTATAAGCCGTCATATGAAGGTAATATACGACAGATAAAAATAGCAGCAGATGCAATAAACAGGTCAAAAAGACCGGTAATTTATGCAGGCGGCGGAGTTATATCTTCAAACAGCTCAAAACAGCTTATCGAGCTTGCGGAAAAAGCTAATTTACCGGTAAACACGACACTGATGGCGCTGGGAGTATTTCCTGAAGACAACGAAAAGGCGCTGGGAATGTTAGGAATGCACGGGACGGTTCCTGCCAACTATGCCGTTCATGAATCAGATTTATTAATTGCAATTGGAGCAAGGTTTGATGACAGGATAACGGGTAAGATAGATGAGTTTGCTCCCCAGGCACAGATTATTCATATTGATATAGACCCAACCTCTATAAGTAAGAATATCAGGGTTGATATTCCGGTTGTTGGTGATGCCAATAATATTCTTACTGAATTGATAAAACACGTAAGTTATGTTGAAAGAAAAGAGTGGTTTGAAAAGATTTCTAAATGGAAGAAGAAATATCGCTTGTCTTATGATAACACAGGTGACGTTGTAAAACCCCAATACGTAGTTGAACAAATCTGCCAGGCCACCAAAGGCAAGGCAATTATCACTACTGAAGTCGGCCAGAACCAGATGTGGGCAGCCCAATATTATACATATACAAGTCCCAGAAGTTTCATATCTTCCGGCGGCCTGGGTACCATGGGGTTCGGTTTTCCTGCCGCAATAGGCGCTCAGCTTGGATGCCCGGACAAAATCGTTATTGACATTGCAGGTGACGGTAGTTTTCAAATGAATATTCAGGAACTCAGCACTGTTGTTAAATATAAACTGCCAGTTAAAGTTGCTATCCTGAACAATGGCTATCTTGGAATGGTGAGGCAGTGGCAGGAGATGTTTTATGACAAGAGATATGCGCATACACGACTGGATGGTAATCCTGACTTTGTGCAGGTAGCAAAGGCCTATGGCGCTGAAGGCTTCCTGGTTGAAAAGAAGGAAGACGTCAGGCCGGTAATTGAAAAAGCAATTTCAATAAACGGCCCTGTCGTAATCGATTTCAAAGTAGACCCGGAAGAAAATGTATTTCCAATGATCCCGGCAGGACAAGCCATTAGTCAGATTAAGGGAATTGAATTAATCTGAAGAATGGCAAAGCGTCATCCCTGGCTCAAGTAAGGAAGCGCAACACACGTATTTTTGATTATCACACAAGCGTCACCAGCATCTCCTGTGCATACAACTTCAGTCGGAGAAACAAAAGCGAAATATCCAATTACTTTTCCATAGCGATCTGCCATATGAATACTACCTTTTAATTCAATAGGTTTATAACGAAAAAACTCACCCGACCAAAACCTTAAGCAGATGACCTTCCGTTAAACCAGAAACCTTTCTTAGTAGCCCTACTCATGAGTAAAAAAGGCGCTGGTTTTGGGTCAGGTGAAGCGACTGGTTAGCCCTTGAAAAGCTGAAGCAGGATGATCCTTAGGCGATTTATTAGAATGATAAAGAGAAAACTTATTCGCCAACCTTTTTGTGTATTCAATTCTTTCTTGAGTAGTCATGCTCCTGCAATTTTGATAATTCTCATCTCGAATTTTTCTGACCAATTCAACTGATTTAAGATTCATAATGAATAACCTCTCTAGGTGAAAATATTTCTATGGATTTATAACCTTCGAGGAGGTTTACACTATTAAACCTCCTTATTTTTTCGAAATGGACGATATGTTTAAAATTCCAACTTACAATCATATCCACATTATTTGTTGTTGCTATGGTAACATGCCTCGCATCATCTTCAAAATTATTCGACAGTTCATACCGTGTTCCGTCGAACGTTAAGCTAAGCAAGCTTGGCGGATAGAGCTATGTATAGGAATAAAATATTAAAAGAAACTGAAAACATGAAAACCGCACAAGATAAAGGGGTTAGCTTCAGCGATTGGTTATCTGTGGCTTGAAGCATTATTCATTTTTTCCAATGTTTCTTGGCTCTTTCAAATATTTCATCTACTGTTTGACCTTTATAAAGACTTTTGGAAATTTCAACGTAATTAGTAGGCTCACGATGCAGAAGTGTTAGAAATCTTAAGGCATCTGTTGTTCCTAGAGATTTATATAAGGTTTCAATTCCTTTTAATTTAATTTCTGTATCATCCATTATTTTAGTTTGCATTATTTCACAACCTCCCTAATATAATCTACTGGATTCATTATTTCTATATTAAGATTCAATCGTTCAGAACGTTTCAAAAGCATCTCATCACAGGTGATAAAATATCTACATCCAACATAATCTGCACAGGCAATATGTATTGCATCTTTTGAAGATAAATTTACTTTTTGTTGAAATTTTTTAGCACGATCAAGAATTTTATCCTCTGGCCCTATTCTCCTATTACATATAGTAGAAAGATGAATAACTGATAGCTTGCGCTCAAGAAGAGGACAGAGGATATTTTCATCTTCATGCATGAAAGACCAAACTAAGCCAATCTCTTTTTTTTCTGCTTTTTTAAATATTTCCTCACAAGCTAAAGCTTCAAATTGAATCTTTATTTGGTTAGGATCATCAAATCCTCTTTGAAAACAATTATAATCAAGATAAATCAAATCCATATCTTATTCAAATTAATTAAGTGAATGCCACTGATAGTTGTTTTATACTAATATCCCTGTTCGTGATCATTAGAAAAGAATACATTTAAAGCACGATTAAAAGTGGTATTCCACATTGAAACATTACCTGCCATGGTTATTTTGTTTCGAGCTTTTTCACTCGATACGCAAATACGTCGTAAAAAAGTTCAAGTTTTCCAAGCTTACCAAGTTCGAATTTGCTGTTTAGCATTTATATCCTTCTTGTTTACAGTTAAAATTACTTTCATATTATTGAATTGATTAGTACAATCTTATACTTTGGTAGTTTTTTGTCAATTGATTTTCAGCGCTTGTCTGCAAGCATACTTAATGAAAAGAAGGATCGAAGGGTTAGTATGAATCGTTTTTATGTTCCATTTCATGTAGGTTTAAGAAATGTATGGATTGACAACTCAGAGAGCCATCATATGGTACATGTCAAAAGATTAAAACCCGGTGACAATATCGTTCTGTTTAACGGCATGGGAGATGAATGCAGCGCCGAGATTGTTGAAATAAGTGGAAGCAAAGTTAAAGTAGAACTTAGTCAAAGCAAAACTATCAGTAAAGAAAACAAGGTAGGCATAGATTTAGCATTTGCTATTCCCAAGGGAAAACGCTCTAACTTTCTAATACAAAAATGTACTGAGCTGGGAGTTAACAAGCTAATTCCCACAAATTATGAACGAAGCGTAGTAAATCTTAAGTCCGAATCTTCTGGAAAAATTGAGAAGTGGCGTAAGATTGCGATTGAGGCGTCAAAACAGTGCGGACGCAACACGATAACAGAAATTGGCGATGTTGTGGACTTTGGAAATATTATCGAAGATTTAGATAGTTACGACCTTCCTCTATTTGCCTGCAACCAGCCCGATTCAAATAATCTGAAAAATACGTTGCAAGAACACCTTAAACCAAATAATATAATTGGTTTTATTGGACCGGAAGGGGGATTTACATCTAATGAGATAGAGATGGCAAAGGAAGCCAGGTGTAAGTTTGTCAGCCTGGGACAGCTGACTCTTCGGGTGGAAACGGCTGCAATTGCCGTCTCTGCAATCCTTTCGTATCACTATTCAACCTAACTAATTATTGAGGATATTATGTTATACGCCGTAATTATGGCAGGTGGCTCTGGAACAAGGTTCTGGCCATGGAGCCGGGAAAAAACACCAAAACAACTCTTGAAGATTACGGGACAAGATACTATGATTAAGCAGACTGTTGATCGTATTATCGACAAAATATCTTCAGAAAATATTTATGTTGTAACAACGGCTTGCCTGGCTGACAGTATTAAGGCAGAATTATCGCAAATACCGGCAAAGAATATTATATCAGAACCATTTGGCAGAAATACGGCGGCGTGTATTGGCCTCGCAGCAACCATAATTTTCAATAGAGACGCCGACGCCGTCATGGCCGTAATGACGGCAGATCATATAATTGAACCCCCTGATCTTTTTCTAAAAGCATTAAAATGTGCAGAGAAACTCGCAACAGAAACAAATGCTCTTATAACGTTCGGAATTAAACCAAATGAGCCATCTGTAAATTACGGTTACATACAAAGAAGCGAAGATAGGATTAACCTTCAGGATTTCCAGATTTACGATGCAAAATGTTTTACTGAAAAACCGGATCGTGCTACAGCCGAAGGCTTTGTACAAAGTGGAGAATATTACTGGAACAGCGGTATCTTCGTCTGGTCGGCAAGTACAATCCTGGATAATATAAATACCCTTATGCCGGAATTATCTAAGGGCCTGGCAAGGATTAGAAAATCAATAGGTACACCTGATGAGTCAAATATTATTTACAATGAATATGAAAAGTTTGATAATATATCAATAGATTATGGAGTGATGGAAAAGGCTTCAAATGTAAAGATAATTGAAGCTGATTTTGAATGGGACGATGTTGGCTCCTGGCTTGCTATAGAAAGATTGAACAACTCAGATCAAGATAATAATACAATATTAGGTAACCATTGCGGGATTAACACGCAGGGTAACATAATAATTGGAGACAACGAACACTTAATAACAACTATAAACGTGTCTGACATGATTATAGTAAGCACAAAAGATGTCACCATGGTTTGCAACAAAAACAATGCAGAAGACATTAAAAAATTAACCGATCTCCTGAAAGAAAGAGGTTACAATTGCTATCTATAATTTTTATCTTGCAACCATGAGAGGGGGTTGAAACAAAAAGTGTTATGGAAATTAATAGAAATACGATAATTAAAAATCTTGTCAAGAAACACCCGGAGACTCTGTCAGTCTTCAGAAAATACAACCTTGTTGTAGCCGGAGGTGTAAGAGGTCCTAATGAACCTCTGGCATTCTTTGCAAAGGCACATGAGGTAGATTACGACGAAATTGTCAAAGAATTAAAAGAAGCTATTGAAAAAGGTATAGACGAGAATACTGAGACTGTAGAGCTGGTAGAAGACAAGGTTTATGAAAAATTCTTTAAGACAGCTATCTTAATGGCATTGACAATAGGGGTAACGGTTGGCGCCATTATATTAACTTATATTGGTAAAAACCAAAATTTCCATTATGTGCTTCATAAACTTGTCCAGACACATGGACATGCCCAATTGTTTGGATGGGTAGGCCTTTGTATCATCGGGTTTGCATACTATATCGTCCCCCGGGTTAAAAACGTAGAACTCAAATATCGTGAATTAACAACCTCCTGCTTCTGGCTGATGGTCACAGGAACGGTTATAAGGATATTCGCTCAACCATACGCAAATGAATTAACAAACATCCTCCTGCCAATATCCGGGTTATTAGAATTTATGGCAGTTGCGTTATTTGCCTTCATTATTTTCAGCACCGTCCTTGCAAGTCAGGAAAAAAAGGAACCATACGACAAATTTATAATGGCAGGGGTATTATGGTTTCTGGCTTGCAGTATTATGAATCTGTTTATGGATGTTTTTATGTTTTTCACAAACACAAACGAGATTCCAAGAACATTTTACAGCCCTTTTGTACACGTATTTCTCCTCGGTTTTGTTTTCATGTTCATATTTGCCGTAAATATTAGAACCGTATATGCCTTCCTTGATGTTGGGACGGCAAGGGTTCGTGCAGTAAATACTACTTTCTGGCTGCTGAATCTAACCATCCCCGTATACTTTATTGCCAATTCTTTTAATTACAATTCTCCATTTTTGTTGAAAGTTTCATACCTTACGATTTACATAGTTGCTTTTGGTGTATTATTATTTGTTTATGGTATCAGGATTTTTGAAAGATCAACAAGGGAACTCGATGATGTTGTAATGGATAGAAGCTATTCAAAAACTATCAGAGCTGCTTATGTCTGGTTGATTATTGGTGTGCTCATCCTTGGGGCAAAACCTTTTCTTAAGGCATTCTCAGAGCCGCAGTATCTGTTTCATGGCGCAGCCAATCACGCCATCGCCGTAGGATTCGTAACTTTGATGATTATAGGATACGCATCAAAGATGGTTCCAACTTTTAAGGGTGTCGGCATGTACAGCATAAGGCTTGCAGATGTATCATTTTATCTCATAAACATAGGATGCTTTCTCAGGGTTTCTACTCAGATAATGATTGGACTATCAAAGGATTCTTATTATTCTCTCATAGGATTCTCAGGCTGGATCGAACTGACGGCAATCGGAATCTTCGGGTACAATATATGGAAGACTATGAATGCAGAAGATGAAGAGGAGATTGAAGAACCACAGGAAACTTTAACTAAGATAACAGAAGACACAAATATCGCTAATGCAATAGATCAGTATCCTGAGATACTGGATGTGTTCCTGGAATTCGGGTTTAAACAACTTAGCAGTCCTGTAGCAAGGAAGACGGTTGCGAAGATATTTACGATTAAACAAGCAACAAAAATACATCCGGTTAATATAGATACCCTTCTTAAGGCCTTAAACAAAAAAATTAAAAAGACATGAAGATATTTAAAAAAGCCCCATTTCTTGTAATGTTTAGTTTTCTGCTATCTAATCTTTGTATTGCTCAAGAGGCGGAAGAACATTTTAAGAAAGGTATCGGTTATTTTGAAACAAGGCTCATAGACAAGGCAATTGCTGAATTTAAGATGGCTCTGCCTCTATTTAAAGAAGATCAAATGCAGATGAAGGCTGAAACATATGCGGCACTTGCAAACGTATACAACAAGACTGGTATACACAAAGCTGCTATTACTGCATGTAAAAAAGCAATAGAAATTAATCCTGACATCGCCAATGCACATTATAATCTGGGATTTGCCTATAGAGAAGAGGGAAACGATGAACTGGCAAAGCAAGAATTTGCACTTTATGACAAACTACTAAAACAAGAGGGAGAATATATCGAAAGCCCTGAGAAACCAACCTCAGACGATATTGATAAATATATTACCCTTGGTGACAATTATTTTATAGAAGGCAAGCTTGATGAAGCTATTGCCGAATACAAGAAAGCCCTGGAAATAAAAC
>CAKKPF010000086.1 GCA_919901575.1 Candidatus Brocadiaceae bacterium | reverse complement strand
GAAATTATTAATGATAATGAAAATGGTATATTAGTAGATAGTCGTGATCCGGTTGTTTACGCTGAAAAGTGTATCTATCTGTTAAATAATCAGAAATTGAGAGAAGATTTGGCAAATTCTGCGAACCAGACTATAGGAAAATATTTTAGCTCTAATTATATGGCAGAATCATACTTGAAACTTTATGAATTAATAAGCTCATGAAGTTTAGGCAGGGTAATAAACCGGCTATTTCCAACCATTATCTATAAATGAAATGCATTAAATTGTAAGTAAGTGGATTGCTGCATACAACTCAAAGTGACTCACAAAATCAAGGTAATGCAAATCACTCACGATCTGAATATTGGAGGTTTACAGCGTGTTGCATCAGACATTGCCCTTAATATTGACCAAACTAAATTTGAGGTATCAGTGTGTGCATTGAGGGAAGGAGGTCCTTTTGAGGATGAATTGTTGGAAGCGGGTATAAGAGTCATAAAGCTTCCTGCCACACATAATGGTGTTGACTATTTAAGCTTCTGGAAGTTATTTAAGATTTTCAAGAAAGAAAAACCCCATTTAATTCATACTCACAATACCCAGCCACTGCTGGATGGTATAATGGCTGCAATATTGGCAAATGTTCCGGTGAGAATTCATACAGACCATGCCCGCAGGTTTCCTGACAAAAGGCGCTATATGTATGCAGAATGGTTGTTATCTCATTTCACAGACAGGATGATTGCTGTTTCCGAAAGTACTAAAGCGGACATCGTTAAATACGAAAAAATAAAGCCGGAAAAAATAGAAGTTGTTCAGAATGGGATTGATGGGATAAAATACCTGGACAAAATTAATATCGAAGAAAAGAAAAAGGAGCTTTGCATTGATAATACATTAAATCCTGTTCTGGGTTTTGTTGGGAGGCTTTCTAATGAAAAAGGTTTAACGTATCTTATAAAGGCGATAAAACTTCTCGCAAAGGAATTTCCTGATGTTCTTCTCTTAATCATAGGAGAAGGTGAACTGCTAAATGATTTGAAGCTGGAAACAGTGGAGTCAGGGATAGAACGAAATATCTCTTTTCTTGGCCCCAGGTTTGACGTAAGTGAAGTTATGCAGTTATTTGACATTTTTGTTCTTCCTTCGGAAAGGGAAGGCCTGTCCCTTGTACTCATTGAAGCAACTGCCGCATCATTACCAATCGTAGCAACCGATGTAGGCGGGAACAGACAGGTTGTTAAAAATGGCAGGAATGGATTGATTGTTAAACCAAAGGATGTTTTGTCACTGTATAATGCAATAAAACAGTTAATGATGGATAAAAATCTGCAAAAAAAGTTCGCCAGGCATTCGTTGGATCTGTTTAAAAGTAATTTCTCTTTAGAGAAGATGATTGAGAAGTATGAAGCTATCTACCAAAGCAGTTGTGCAGAGAAAGGGATCAGGTTGAGAAATAGTGTATACATTGAAAGTGTTAATAATTAATATTTATGGAGATGCTGGGACTTAAACCTAATAGTAGCAGGGACTATCATATGAAAATAATCTGTGTAGTTGGCGCACGTCCGAATTTTATGAAAATAGCGCCTATAATTGATGCTATTACACGCCATAATAAATCATCTGCTCCAAACATCAAGTATCTTCTGGTACATACAGGTCAGCATTATGATGATAGTATGTCAAAGCTGTTCTTTAATGATTTAAAAATTCCAAAGCCT
>CAKKPF010000085.1 GCA_919901575.1 Candidatus Brocadiaceae bacterium | reverse complement strand
TCAGTAAACACAACGAACAAGACTACGAACGTTTCATTAAATTGGCAGAAGAATTGGGAGTGAATGGGATACGTTTTCGCAGTATTATCGATCCGATTCATGGTACCGGAGATTGGGAACCCACTTTGCCGGAATACCAACATGTCAAACGAAGTAGTCCATTTAAGTGCTATTTTCAAGAAGCCGTCACGGGAACTTTGACTTGGAATGGGGATTTGAGATTATGTTGTTTGTCTCCTGCAGACGAAAAACCAGTAACCAAATTAAATGTATTCGAAGAGGACAACCTGTTAGAAAAGCTGGATTCTGATAAATTCCACAAACTGACCATGAAGGCTGGACATTTTCCATTTTGCAAAGAGTGCTTCTTCGCCAAATACGAGGTGTTCGGTAGAGAGATAGATTTTAACTTGCCTTTTAACAGGTCGTTCCTCTATTGGTGGGGCAAGTACGGAAAGCATCCAATTCGATTGGCTAAAAGAATACTGAGATGTGCTACTTAAAATGTAGTGCGAAATTATTTATAAGTATCAAATGGATGCTGTTATTTAACACGAGGTTTCGAAATTGATATAATTTTTTACTTTGGAGACAGTATAATTAATGGTGTGCACGATGAATGCTACCGTAATTTACCTTTAGGGTAGGTCTGGTTACTAAAATGACGCTTTGTATAAAGAAAATATTTTACATTAAAGGAGGATAGAAGTTTGCGAATTCTTGTGACAGGTGGGTTAGGAACAGTAGGAAGAGGCCTTACAGAACAATTACGAAAACGCGGACATCACGTTGTTTGCTGTGATCTTTACCATCAGCCGGACGAGGTAGGTTTCAGTGTTGGAACGGACATAAAAGAACCCATTTATGCCCGTTGTGATATAGGTAAATTTCAACAGATTGAGAGAGTTTTTGAACGAATGGGACCATTTGATTATGTTTATAATTGTGCCGCAGAGTTTGGACGGTGGAATGGAGAAGATTTTTATGAAACACTCTGGCAATCGAATGTGATTGGAATGAAGAATATTATTCGTCTTCAGGAGCGCCTGGAATTTCGCTTGATCCATTTTTCCTCTTCTGAGGTTTATGGAGACTGGCCTGAACTAATGACTGAAACAGTTATGGATGAATACGAAATAAAACAAATGAATGATTATGCCATGACTAAGTGGGTGAATGAGATGCAAATCCGCAACTCTTCACTACAATATGGTACGGAAAGCGTTGTTGTTCGTCTTTTTAATACCTATGGTGCTGGAGAATATTACAGCCCTTATCGTTCTGTTAATTGCCGCTTTCTTTACTGTGCTTTACACAATCTTCCATGGACGGTTTACCGTGGTCATTCCCGGACATCAACATACATTGCTGATACAACATGTACCCTGGTAAATATAATTGAGAACTTTAAGCCTGGTGAGACATACAATATTGGAGGAAGCAGTCTTCACACAATAGAAGAGTTGTCAGAGATTGTTATCAAAGTTACAGGCGCTGATCCATCTTTAGTCCAGTATAAGGAATCAGAAATACTCACGACTAAGCGGAAGGTTGTGGATATTTCCAAGTCTATTCGTGATCTGGGACACAAAAATAAATACACTCTGGAGGAAGGAACGAAACTAACATCTGAATGGATGCGCAAAGTTTATGACATTTAATTAATTGAGTTATGTATAAATCAAAGTTTGTTTACATAATAATGACTAGTATTCTAAATTGATGTCCAATAAAGATATTAAAAAGATACTCTTAGTCACTCTAACGCCCCCGGGTGATAGGAATGTAGGAGAAATAATTCTCCGTGATTTATGCATGCAATTGCCAAAAAATAGGCTTGTTGTTTTTACTGTAGCGCCATTTCCACCGGTGGAAAAGCTTGCCTGGGTCAATGAATTTGCTTATGCTCCAGATGAAAAGACTTGGCGGCCATTTTCCGGAAAAGTGGGTTCACTTTTTAGCCATTTGTACTACAGATTCGTTTTTAAACGTAGAGTTTCCCGTATAGTTGATAAGGTTGTAAATTT
The DNA here is from genome assembly GCA_919901575.1 of Candidatus Brocadiaceae bacterium. Lineage (GTDB taxonomy): Bacteria > Planctomycetota > Brocadiia > Brocadiales > Scalinduaceae > Scalindua. The sequence goes on along the minus strand of CAKKPF010000085.1, from coordinate 17 downwards.
TGGAAAGACTCATGGGG
>CAKKPF010000084.1 GCA_919901575.1 Candidatus Brocadiaceae bacterium | reverse complement strand
GTCATACCAGGGAGTATTCGAACTTTTGATAACTACATTGTCTCCTTTAAGCGCTGAAACCGGAATGTAGGTAATATCTCTGATGTCAAGTTTCCTGGAGTATACATCATATTCCTCAACTATTGATTCAAAGACTTCCCGGGAATAATCAACAAGATCGATCTTATTGACAGCGACTATCATATGGGAAACCTGCAAAAGGCTTGCTATGAAACCGTGTCTCCTTGACTGTTCGAGGATGCCCTTGCGCGCATCGATTAGAATAATGGCGAGATTGGCAGTTGAAGCTCCTGTGACCATATTGCGTGTGTACTGAACATGACCCGGCGTGTCGGCGATGATAAATTTCCGCTTAGGAGTCTGGAAATAGCGATAAGCCACGTCAATAGTTATACCCTGTTCCCGCTCAGCAGCCAGTCCATCAGTCAACAGGGAAAGGTCTATTTCCTTTTCACCTTTACGTTCAGCAACTCTTTTGACTGCTTCAATATGGTCATCGTATATATTCCCAGTGTCCATAAGAAGCCTGCCAATAAGCGTAGACTTCCCGTCATCTACACTGCCAACAGTAGTGAATCTTAGTAAGTTAGCATGATCTGGGGATGTGTGTGGATTCATAATTCAGAAATACCCCTCCTTCTTCTTATCCTCCATAGAACTGTCAGTGGTAAGATCGATAATCCGATTCTCCCTCTCAGACTTACTGGCTTCCTCAATTTCAACGATTATGTCATCAATCGTAGTAGCATTTGACCGAACCGCTCCGGTACACGGACTACAACCCAGACTTCTAAACCTGCACATAACTTTTTCCACCTTCTCACCCGGTCTGAGCTTGACCATATTATCGTATGGGATTAGTATGCCGCCCCTGTCAACCACTTCCCTCTCCTGTGCATAATATATAGGCACAATGGGTATCTTTTCCTCTCCCAAATAGTACCAGACGTCTATTTCAGTCCAGTTACTCAAGGGAAACACCCTGATTGATTCCCCCTCATTAATACGGCAATTATATAGGTTCCAGAGTTCCGGCCTTTGATACTTGGGATCCCACTGCCCGAATTCATCTCTGAAAGAGAATATACGCTCCTTTGCTCTAGATTTTTCCTCATCCCGACGCGCCCCTCCAAAGGCGGCGTCAAACTTGTGTTTTTTTATCGCGTCAAGTAACGCTTGAGTCTTTAATTTTGCACAGCATTTATCTACCCCGATCGTTTGAGGATGTATACCCTCGGAGATCGCCTCCTCATTGCGCTCAACAATAAGCCTGCACCCAATTCCCTTAACATACCTGTCGCGAAATTCTATCATCTCCGGAAATTTATATCCGGTATCAATGTGCATAAACGGAAATGGAATTTTGCCGGGATAGAAGGCTTTTTGAGCCAAACGCACCATTACGCTCGAATCCTTACCTATGGAATAGAGCATAACAGGATTTTCAAACTCAGCAGCCACTTCACGAATAATGTGGATGGACTCTGATTCGAGTTGTTTTAAGTAGGAAAGATTGATATTGCTCAAGAAAGTTTCTCCAAATCTATATGTCGGCTTCAGCTACTTTGAATCAACCCACCATAAATTAAGCAACTTATAGATTAAGGAGTTAAATTTCACTGAAAACAAGAAATATACTATAAAATTTTACGGCTTTAAATAATAAATTCAACAAAATATTTTACCGTAACGAATGCGGTCAAACCCGATCTATAAATATAACAAACTTCGCAAGGTAAAGCCGGTTAACAAACAACCGGCATAGTGTTATTATATACGTTTGACAGTTTGAATCAAGAGCTATAATACATTGATTTACGTTTGGTTTCCAAATAATTGTCTTGAATCCAACTTTCTATTTCTTTCCAAATTTTTTCTTTTCATTAAAAAATTTAACATTCACGTATAAAGTAGCCGCAGGTTTTAAACCTGCATAGTAACTTACACAAATTGTCCGGCACAATATCCCGATGACCATGCCCATTGTAAATTATAACCACCCAGCCAACCGGTTACATCTACGACTTCCCCGACAAAGTAAAGGCTCTTCACATTCCTGGCCTCAAAAGTTTTGGAAGATAGTTCATCAGTATCAACTCCTCCTCTTGTTACTTCCGCCACCTTATAACCTTCAGTACCGGAAGGCGTGATACGCCATTTATGAAAAATCGCTGCAAACTCATTGATCTCTTTTTCACTATATTGGTTTACCGGCTTATTATGATACCATAACTCCAACAACCTATGGGCAAGGCGCCTGGTTAATAATTCGCCTATCAGATTTTTTAGTTCTGTTTTTGGCCTTTCCTTCTGCCATTGCTTTATGGTTTGAACCAGATCAAGATCCGGCAGCAGATTAATAACAATCTCATTCCCGGGTTGCCAGTAATTTGAAATCTGCAATATGGCCGGGCCGCTCAGGCCTCTGTGTGTAAAAAGGATGGATTCCCTGAATGATTGCCCATTACAGGAGACTGCCGCATCTACTGAAATACCCGACAAATCACCAAAATTATTCAGGTCACTCTTACTCAAGGTAAGCGGTACTAAACCGGGCTGACAGGTTACAACGTTAAGCCCAAACTGTTCGGCCACCGCATATCCAAAACCGGTAGCTCCTATTTCCGGCATTGACAAACCACCCGTGGCGACAACGAGTGATTCTGTTACATATTCTTCTGAATTGGTCTTTACTGTGAAATAGTGTTCCTTTTTGATTTCCCTGATTGTACATTTCGTCTGAATCCTGACGCCGGTGATCCGGCTCTCTTCCAGTAAAAGGTTTAATATCTCTCTGGATTTCCCGTCACAGAAAAGCTGCCCTGATTTCCTCTCGTGGTAAGACACACCATGCTTTTCTACCAAAGAAATAAAATCATACTGACTAAACCGGTTCAATGCTGATTTGCAGAAATGAGGGTTACCGGATATATAATGCTCTGATCCCAGATAAAGATTGGTAAAATTGCAACTCCCCCCGCCGGAAATCAGTATTTTCTCGCCCACACTGCCGGCATGATCCAGAATCAGAACCTTCCGCCCTCTCTGCCCGGCCGTCAATGCACACATCAACCCTGCCGCCCCGGCGCCAATGATAACAACCTCGTAATTATTCATAGAGACAGTCTATAAGCAGACCTGCCCGAATAGGTACGGGCGGGCAATTTCTTGTCATGCCTAAGGCAGATTCGCCTCGGGCGAACTTTTTTTGATTGAAAATTGTCACCTTATAGACTAATTAAGTATTTCCTCAATCTGCTTCTTGATATTTCGTGCTTCGGCAGCAAGATGATAAAGATGTTCCAGGGAGAATCTGTCTATGGCCTCAGCAATCCTTTCCAGGCATTCCGTGGTAACATATATACGCCTTTTCTCGGCGCTTCATGTCCGACGCTTTCAGCCCGGACTCCGCAAGAGGATATTCGTGCCTGTGGTTTGATGGCAAGAAT
>CAKKPF010000083.1 GCA_919901575.1 Candidatus Brocadiaceae bacterium | reverse complement strand
TAATTAGAGCTAAAATATTTTTCTATAGTCTGGTTAGCAGAATTTGCCAAATCCTCTCTCAATTTCTGATTATTTAACAGATAGATACACTTTTCAGCGTAAACAGCCGGATCACGACTACCTACTAACATACCATTTTCTTTATCATTAATAATTTCCGGAATCCCACCAACCTTTGCAGCCACTACAGGTATCCTGGATGCCATTGCTTCAAGGATAGTCAATGGTATTCCTTCAAAAAGAGAAGTATTAAGATAAATATCAAGTGAATAATAATATGGAAATGGATTTTGCCGGGGCGCCAGGAACTCAACATTATCTTCTATATTCAGTTCTTTTGCTTTTTGAAACAATCTTTCTTTCAAGGGGCCACCTCCAAGGATACTAAACCTGATATTTCTCACCTTCTTCCCAATCTTTGCGGCTATTTCAAGAAATAATTCAAAATCCTTTTGAGGCATCAAGCGACCTACCGTACCGATATGAAAAACACGATTGGCCGACTGGTTAACCGGTCGACTGGCCGAATAAGTATGTTGTGGCATTTCTATACCGTTATGAACAACCACTGTTCTGTTTTCTTTAAAGCCATGTTTCTGTATCAACACATTTCTGATATCATGAGACACAGGCGCTACACGAGTGAAGAAATGCCGCAAAATAAAGTAATCAGTCCTTGTAATTAATCCTATTCTGTTTCCGTTATTCTTTTCAAAATATTCAACCCCCCAACCATGATAAGTGGCAATCAGTGGTTTTTTAAATAAGAATTTGCTTAGAAGTAAAGCCAGCATGTTCTCCTTACTTCGATGTGAATGTATGACATCTATCTTTACGCCCCTAACCAAATTAAGCGCTTTCCAGAATATTTCCAGGAAGGAATTTGTGCTTTCCGGAATAATATATGTTTCTATCCCGATACTCTGTAGTCTATTAGTAAGTATCCCCTCATTCAATGATAAGGCAATTATTTTACAATTCGGGTAGTCTTTTAATCTATTTAACAGATTAAAAATCATTACCTCTGCACCAGCCCAGAGATCAGCGGAAAAGATGTGAAGGATATTTAGAGGGTTTTTTAGATTATTATGGTTCACTTTTCTCTTTTCTGGAGTATCTGGGTTCAATATCTCAGAAATATGAGATACTGCAAGGAGTGTTGTCTTGTTGCGCTATTATATTTATATTTCTTTTTCAACCGGCCAGTTCTCGGCTATAAGCGGCATAAGCAAGCGTCCAAACTGTATCAAGGTCTCCTCTGCCCCTTCTGACCTGCCATCAATAGATATCCTTACAAACGCTCCATCATCCCGATTTAAACGTACTTTGTTAATAAAACGATTTATGTTTTGTTCAATGCCAGATTGGATTATTTTATCTCCATCCTGATACCAGTGATAAACTATTTGAGACGTATCACCCTTCTTTACCAATAACCTATTTACACTGCCATGACCCTCATTAACATTGGTACTTGTATCACTTATAATGTTCCACCCTGATGAAGGATAACAGGAATTGGGATTATGCCCAGTTCTCCCCCCTTTTTTTGTACCATAATATCCTATATAAAGTGTGATTATATAATTATTATTTCTGTCTATATAATTTCTTGCAACACGGTCATCAGTAGCCAGTTCATCAATAATAAGCTTATCGAAGCTAAAGTCTTTTCCTTCCCATGGTCCTATTGTATAAGGCAGATTATCAAGTCTTTTTTCAACCACCTCGGGCAACGGTCGGCCGGATAAATAGATAACCGAGCCTAATGTTAAAAACAAAGCAATAAGTGATACAAAAAATCTATTCCGGTTCATCCTGCACTGACTCCATATTTAACAGTTTAAATAAAAAGAAAAGTCCGGTAAAACCAAATATAAAAACGAGATAGCCTGAAATATCATGTACATACCCTCTGGCTACTGTTTCTCCATAAATATTAGCCAAAAGACCTGTACCCATAATCCGCAGAACGTTCGCTATGACTGCAATTACAGGGGCAAATAAAACCAAAATTACTTTTCTATAACTGTTGCCTTTAGTCATATGAGCAAAGAAGAAACCTAACATCAGCATGGAAGTAAGAGACCTGATTCCGCTACAGGCTTCAGCAACCTCAAGAGTGCACGTAGTTAAATGGATTATGTTCCCTTCTTGTATCAAAGTGACACCGAATAACCTGGTGAGGGGAACTGCCAGGTTTGTAGCGAAAGTCTTCATTGGCAATGTAATGTGACTTATAAAGCTGTCTGGAACAGGAATCATGAACAGCAAAAATAATAACGGGAAAAGTATAATTTTTACAAATTTAATTCCAAAGTAATACCAAACCAGTGAAATCAGTGAGAGTATAAGCATCAGTCTGGAGACGAATGCTATATGACCTGTATAAAACAGAACATACATTAACAGGCTCCCGGCAAAAACAATTAACCCAAAAGTGGTTGCCC
>CAKKPF010000082.1 GCA_919901575.1 Candidatus Brocadiaceae bacterium | reverse complement strand
GCCAGAGCACGTTTATGGTGGAGATGAATGAAGCTGCAAATATATTGAATAATGCGACAAAACGCAGTTTGATAATACTCGATGAGGTCGGGCGAGGCACCAGTACCTTTGATGGTGTAAGTATTGCGTGGGCATTGACAGAATATATATATGAGCGCCTTAAGGCGAGGACACTGTTTGCTACTCATTATCACGAGCTTACCGAGCTGGCCTTACTCTTTCCGGGCATCAGGAACTACAACATTGCAGTAAGGGAGTGGGAAGATGAAATAATCTTCCTGAGAAAGATTGTTGAGGGCGGCGCTGACAAGAGTTATGGTATCCATGTTGCAAGATTAGCTGGTATGCCTAAGGAGGTAATTCAAAGGGCCAGGGTGATACTTGCCAATCTTGAAGCTGAAACACTGGACGCGGACGGTAAACCCAAATTTGCATCTATCAAGAACAAAGAAGAAAATAAGCCAAAACAAATGACTCTTTTTAATCCGCCTCAGAACGTGGTGATTGAAGAGATAAGGAATCTTGACACTTCAAGAATCACACCGATCGAAGCGCTCAATAAGCTTCATAAGCTGAAAGAGAAATTGGAAGAATAGACAAAATATTGGACGCAGATGAGCGCAGAAAAGACCTTGCTTTCGCAAGGATTCCAGTACTGGATTCCTCCCGAAAGGGAGGAAAAACCCCTTTGTTGGTTCAGGCTTGCCAGCCCGACACGTCTTTCTGGCGGGTAGCCTGAATCTAATGTTTTAAACAAAACGACATTTTAATATCTTTTATCATAAAAATCTGCGTTTATCCGCGTCCCATCTAACCATGAAAATTGAAACATTCACAATCCCAAAGCAGAACAAAGAGATATTCATAAAGCCTGCCTACGAAAACATTCCCGGATTGATCAGTTTAAATAAGGAAAGATTTAAATCCTACGATTTTGATATTAATGGTATCCCTTTCCCCAGATTCCGTGAACAGGTCAGGTCCGAGACGTTCAAAAAGGCTCGGAAATATACAGAAAAAATATGGTCTCTTTGTTCAGGTCTGAATATACCAGGCACAGAGAACCTGCCTCGTATTGATGACGCTTATATATCGGACAAGGACATAATAGAGACCGGACACTCCCCGATCCTTACACACCCGGGCGTGCTTATAAAGCATGGTCTCGTTAACAGTATCGCGAAAAAGGTGAATAGTATCGGGGTAAATATGGTAGTTGATAATGATGCCTGTCATGATAACTGCTTGAACATTCCAGACATAAACGGCCTGGATTCTTCTGTGGAAAGGATAGAATTCCTCTCCAGTCTATACAATCTTGCCTTCGAAGAAATCAGGTATACAGATTCAACACAACTGTTGTCCTTTAAAGAAGGTGTTTTAAAGGCTCTGCATAATCCTGATATGAAGAAGACGTTTGAGGATTTTATAAATATAGTAATAAACCTTTCCGGACAAACGCAGCAATTTAGTGATTTATTTACCTATGCGAGGCACGCATTCTTATTAAGATTTGGGATCAGCAATCTAGAGATTCCTGTTTCTCTTATAAGTGAGACAGATCCTTTCTTAAATTTCTTCCTGCACATAACGGCGAATGCGAGGAGTTTTGTTGATATCTATAATGCAAAACTCGGGGAATACCGCAGATTAAAGAAGATAAGTTCTAAGGCCAATCCTCTGCCTGATCTCATGGAAAAAGGTTATGTGGTAGAATTGCCATTCTGGATATGGAGAGAGGGCGAATCACGTAAAAGCCTTTTTGCATCTGTAGCAAACGACAGGCGCATAAGCATAATATGCGAGAATAAGATAGTTACTCATTTTGATTTTGGTGAAAACTGTAACTCATCAGGAAATCTGGAAAGATTGAAGGATTTGATAAATACAGGCATAAAATTCCGTCCGAAGGCGATAGTTAACACTATGTATTCAAGGATGTTTTTCTCTGACCTCTTTATTCACGGGATTGGCGGGGCAAAATACGATCTGGTTACAGACGAAATCATAAGAGAGTTTTTTGGTGTAGAGTCTCCCGCGTATGCAACCGTTTCGGCAACCCTGCATCTGCCGTATAAACCATTTAATATCTCTAATGAGGATGTTATAGCGCTGAAGCACGTCATCAAAGACATGGGATATAATCCGGACAGATATGCTTCCGGCGAGATCATGGAAGACGCAGGGATGAAGTCTATGGCAAGTGAAAAAAAAGACCTGATAGCCAGAGAAGCTCACAATAGTGAAGAAAGGCATCGGTCATTTGACAGATTAAGAGAACTTAATGCCCTGATGAAAGAAAAGATCAGGCCATTAATTAAAGAGAAGGAAAAGGAACTGGAAGATTTAGAGAAAAAGATAAGGTATAATTCTATTGTAACCAACAGGGAATATCCCTTTTGTATTTATCCTGAATTAATGCTACGTGAACTATTTAAATTAACTCATTTCACACAGTACAAATGAAATAACCTGCTATGTCACAAAATACCGCATGATTTCAACTATTATTAGTTTGACGGAAATCAAAATATTTGTATTATAATTTTTTTAAATAATTCATTTTTTTGAAACCTATTCATAGGCTAAATATTGAAAAAGATGAGGAAGTGTATAAACATTCTTTTCAAATGTTTTATTATATTATCGATTTTGATTGCATCTCTCTTGTATGCAGAATTTACTGTCTATGGATTGAAATACGTTAAAAACTATTTTTTCAATTACGATAATCTTAAATACGCATTCCCTCCCGGAAATGGGTATTTTGCACCCGGTCCAATATTACCGCACACCGTACATCCTCCTTTTCTCTATCGAGGCAAAAAATTTGCTAAGGAAAAGGACCCAGAGACAATCAGGATTATTACTCTTGGAGGTTCCACAACCTATGGTTTTTGTGTGGAAACAAAAGATACATATAATACTCCCCATAAACTGGACACAAAATAAGGCATTTTTAAGATGTACATG
>CAKKPF010000081.1 GCA_919901575.1 Candidatus Brocadiaceae bacterium | reverse complement strand
GCATCGGCGTGAGCTCAGCCGAACGGTTGCGGCTACAAAATCGCTCAATTTAGGTAGATGTTAATTTTTTGTAATCCTGCCCTTGGTAAGATGCCAGGCAATTGAAAACAAGAAGTTAGATTTTGAAACCTGATAATATGGCTCAAGTTCAGTGAAAAATTGGCTTTTAAAGTCATACTTGGACGGTATCCCCGCTTCACCAAGATCAAATAATTCAAACCTCTTACCTTTAAAATACTCCATTCCTTCCCATAGTAAAAGCGAATTTGCCCCGGAATCTGGAGATTCAGGTTCAAATGCATTAATCAAATTATAAACATACCTGTTTCTGTCATCTACAATTAAAACAATAACTGCTTTATACTTTTCACTATTCTGTTCCCTGGCGGCTCGAATGGCAACGTTGTGTCCCATCCTAGTACATATTCCGGATATCTCATCCAAAGTCAGCGGGCACTTCAGATTTTGTCTAATGTAAGTTTGTTCTATGATGTCATAAACCGGCGCTATATCCTTAATCTCTTCGGTTATAATCAGTTTTTTTCGTGCTTTCTTTACCTGCCTTCTTTTCGCTGCTGATATTAAAGATAAATCTACATTATCAAGGCTTACCCGACAAGAATAAAGTATATTTTGCCTCCAGTCTTGACTCTTTAAGCCCCTGATATCTTTAAATTCATGGTGATTTGTAATAACAATATAATGAAAATCATTTTGTAATCTCTCCGCTATTGCGGCTATAATATCATAAATATATCTCCCCAGCCTATACTTGTGTTGTGTTTCTCTTGGAATATAATGTAAACTATTGTAAACACTCATTGGCGGGGTATTGGCAATCTTAATACCAAACCTTTTAATTACATTAAATACCACACCGCCAACTAGATTTTCCTTCTTAAATACTCCTAAAATCTTAATGTGGCATTTTAGAACGGATGATAAGGTATCAAGCCAGAGCGTAGTATCAAATATGCTATAATTCGGCGATTGTAAAACTAACGCATCCCATTCTTTGTATTCATCAATAGTAAGGTATCTTGTTGCATAAGAGGACATAATTTATTATTTGTTTACTGTGTTCAGTATAATTCCATGGTAAACTAAATTTTTTTAATAAATCTCAATTTATTCAGTGGAATCTTTATCGTGGCAAGCAAGACGTTCATGTCATATTCGTCCAGGTACTTGATGATATAAATGCAGAGCAGGTATATCCCTGAGAATACAAATCCTTTTGTGACAAGGTACATAAGGCAGTCGGCTCTTCCGGAAGGAGAAAAGCCAAGAAAAGAGAATAAAAGGTCTATGGTAAATGAAGCAAAAAGAGCGAGGATACATGCAGATACAGGTTTAAGATACATTCCACTTAGGAAAGATGCGGTTGCCCTTTCTATGTGTTTATGAAATCTATTCATAAAGTATAATGAACCAATGACCGCAGACACGCTTGTCCCTATTAAGGCCCCGATGAAACCAAATAAGATAATGAGAGTAACGCTGAGCAAGATATTCAAGCCCAGAATTATTAAGGCGGAAATCATTTCAAATTGCGGCGCACCCATGCCCCGCGCCATCAGCCTGCCAATACTGGTTACAAGAACGAAAGAATAGCCGATCGTCAAAATCTGAATTGCCAGGGCGGATTTTTGATATCCTGATTCACCCATCCAGAAATGCATGATAAGGGATGCATTTGTAATAACGAATAGTGATAGAGGAAACGTAAGAAATACGATGTACTTTGTGCCCCTTGTGTAGAGGTTGTTTAACGCCCTTGTATCCTTAGTCGCATTCAGCTCAGATGACGCCGGTTCAACTGCCGGCAACAGAACCGAAGGAAGGTTGCCGGCAGTAAGCGCAATCCTGGAGCCAAGCTCATAAAAACCAGCCATCTTTACATTCAGGAAATAACCCAGTAATAACTTATCCAGCGAGGCATTTATAAATTCAGAAAACCCTGCTATCTGCACCTTGAAGCCAAAATTCCACAATTTCCTGAACATCTTTATATTACAGTATTTCAAACTGATAACCATCTGTGGCAGTAGTCTATAAGCACAGATTGCATAAGAGAGAACGGTGACAAATGCAACGATAATACTGTTGTATATAAGACCCTTCAGCCCAAATCCAAGGCTCAAAAACAAAACCAAGCCTAATGTGCCAGGTATAGAGACTATCACAAAAATTATATTTACTATATCCATCCTTTGTAAACCATACAAAGTCGACTTAAATACTGTAAAGATATAATTTAAAATAAATACTGCCAGTACACCAAGAAAGGCAATCAAGACATCATCATAAAGTTCGGTGGAAAATTTTAGAAGATTCATGGCAAGACTCTTTAGTAATATTGAAATACAGAAAATAGAGAAACAAAAAAACAGTGAAAAAGCGAGACCGGTATTAATAACCTCATTAATCAGCCTATACTCTTTCTTCGTGTTGTATTCGGCAATATATTTGACAAAAGATGAGCCAATGCCAAGATCGAGAAACAAAAAGAAGTGAATAGCTGTATTTGCAACCGCCCATATCCCAAACCTTTCGAGGCCAATCTTATGGACAATATATGGTGTAAGAAGGAAGCTCAGGAGATATCCCCAAAGACGACCTGCAGAAGTGAAGATTGTATTGCTGATAATCTTTTTTGAAGTGGCTTCAGGCAATATAATTACTCCTTTAAGATTGGAAATATCGCATTTTAGTTGAAAAGTCCAAGTGCAAATGATAAAGAATATATCCATTATGGCAGAAATTGCAAGAGTTGTTTATATACAGCGTACATTACCATAAAACAGAAAATAAGGTAAAAATGAAGATATTATATTCCGGATACCATAATCCTGATTTCATAACTATTACTGAGTACGTGGAAAGGGCTATATTACAGTTGGGATATGAACTGGAAACGTATGATTATCGTCAGCACATTATCCCATATAGAATAAGTGAGATATTGCCATTCCTCTACCGATGGGACATGAATAAGCTGAACATCGGGTTAATAAAATGTGTCGATTCCTTTAAACCTGATATACTTCTAGTTAACTGGGGGGGCACATTTTATCCTCAAACAATCACTGAAATAGGAAGGCGATTTAAGGCTACCACAATAAATTGGCTGATTGACTTTCCCGGTGGACGTAGTGTGCTGGAAACTGCATTAAAGGTTGTGCCTGCATATGACTATTTTTTTGCCCAGAGCACAGACGCCCTTGAAGTCCATGAGAAGTATGGAAACAAAGGCGGGATGTGGCTTAATGCAGCATGTGACCCTGAAATTCACAAGCCACTGAAACTAACTGACGAAGAGCAAAAGAAATATGGATGCGATATTTGTTTTGTCGGATCGATGTACCCGGAAAGGATTGAATTGCTTAAAACACTTACAGACTTTAACCTTGGAATATGGGGCCCCGGCTGGGAAAGACTTGACGTTAATTCCCCTTTAAAAAAGCATATTAGAGGTGGTCCTGTTGCTCCGGAAACATGGGTTAAGTTATATAATGCATCAAAGATCGTGATTAATTATATGGGACATTATGGCGAGGATATTGATGAAGATAAGGTTTATCAGGCAAGCCCAAGGGTATTCGAAACCCTTGGCTGCGGTAGTTTTCAGATGGTAGATGCAAAGAAAGACGTAGTTACACTTTTCAAATCAGGCGAACACATGGTTTGTTTTAAAAAAATCGGTGAGGCGAAAGAATTGGCAAAATATTATTTAGGCCGCCCTCAAGAGAGAAAAGAGATCGCCCAGAAAGGGCGCAGCGAGGTTTTGGCAAAACACACTTATGTGCACAGGATAGAGGAACTATTGAAGGCAATTGGAAAGTCCTGAAATTCTATTTACTCATTCGCAGATATCAGGAGTATTCTTATGATTTTCTCCAATGTTTTACCTTTTTACACAGAAGATAGTCATACAGGTCTTCAATCTTTCCAATCATAGTTTCGGAATCAAAGCTTTCGTTACATACTCTTTTTCCATTATGCCCCATCTTTTTCCGCTTTTCTCTATCTCCTAACAACTCGTTCATTGCACTATGAAGAGCTTCAGGGTCTTTTGGGGAGACAAGTATCCCGCTTATCCCATCTTTGACTACTTCTGGAACCCCTCCTACATTTGTGGCTATGACAGGTTTGCCGCACGCCATTGCCTCAAGGATTGCTAGAGACAAGCCTTCTCTTAAAGATGGCAGAACAAATATATCAGTCAGTGATAATATTTCAGGTATGTCACTCCGCTCTCCTGCAAATATTACGTTTTTTTCAATCTTGAGAACAACACACGTCTTTCTCAGTTCTTCCTTTAATGCTCCCTCCCCTACAATCAGGAAGCTTACATCGTTTCTTGATTGTAATAATAGAGAGGCAGATTCTAGAAGATATTTAATTCCTTTGTGTTCTTCCATGTGAGCTATTGTGCATATAACTGAATGATCTGCGGGAATGCCCAATTCTTTTCTAAGTCCGGAAGTCCTTTTTTCTGACACAGCGTGTTCACTATCTATACCATTATGAATGGTTATTAACTTTTTGGTATTTATCCTTTGTGTTTCATTGGCAAATCTATTTACTATATCTGAAATGCAGATTATCCTGTCTGTGATGAGGCTCAAGAACCATTCAACAAAATGATAGTACGTATTATAGTAGTCATAAACACTATGATTGTGAGATATTATTACTGGAACACCGGCAAGAAATGCGCTCATCCTTCCGATTGTTCCGGCAGAATAGGCATGGGTATGGATTATGTCAAATTTGCAGTTTTTAAGAAGCTTGTATAATTTGTAAATGCTTAATGGATTTCGGGACGTGGAGATGTGAAGTATTTTAACATCAATTCCTTCTTTTAGTAATTTGTCAGCAAAAAAACCGCCTTCTCTCAGACACCAGACGGAAACGTTATACTTTTTTTTATCCAGGTTCAATGCTATCGAGGTCAAAACCTTTTCAAGGCCACCGATAGTCAGTCCTTCGACAAGATGAATAACATTGATTTTCCTTTTAATATTTCTATCCAAACCTTAAATCAGAAGAGAATTTAATATTATAATTGGCCTAGAGAGGTGTTGATATATCTCCAAATATTAAAAAACTTTAAGATCATAGAATATATTTTGTTAAATCTTCATCCTTTACAATCTCTTTCATCTTATCCTGCACGTATTCAGCGTCAACAACTATATTCTTATCTTTTAAGTCGGGAGCGTCAAAAGAAGCGTCTTCCAACAATTTTTCCATAACCGTATGCAGTCTTCTTGCTCCGATGCTTTGACTTCTATTGTTTATCTTAACAGCCATATCGGCTATTTCATCAATTGCATCTTTTTTAAATTGGAGGTTTACTTCCTCAGTTTTCAGTAGTTCGGTATATTGTTTTATAAGCGCATTTTTAGGTTCTGTGAGAATCCTTATAAACTCTTCTTTGCCTAAATCCTTAAGTTCAACCCTGATGGGGAATCTGCCTTGAAGTTCAGGTATTAAATCTGAGGGTTTCGAAACATGAAACGCACCGGCAGCGATGAAAAGGATCCTGTCAGTCTTGACCATGCCGTATCTTGTAACGACAGTAGAGCCTTCTACAATTGGCAATATATCTCTCTGCACCCCTTCACGTGATATATCGGGTCCATGGCCGGATTCACGGCTTGCGATCTTATCCAATTCATCTATAAATATTATTCCCATATTCTCTGCACGATACAACGCGTCTTTAATAACCTTGTCCTTATCGATCAACTTCTCAGCCTCTTCCTGTTTAAGAATTTTTCTTGCATCACTTATTGGAGTTTTCTTAATCTGTGTCCGTGGCGGAATCATCTTTTCAATTACATTCTGGAAGTCGATGCCTATATCCTCTATTCCGGCAATAATGCCCTGCATAACGACAGGTTTCTCCTGGGTTTTTATTTCCACCATACGGTCTTCAAGTTTACCCTGTCTCAATTTGTTTCTGAATTTCTCGCGAGTTGTTTCTTGTTTCTCAACTACTGTCGTCTCTTCTGTAGCTTCCTTCTTTTCAGGTAACGGCAGGAGCAAATCCAACAATCTTTCTTCAGTATTCATCTCCGCCCTTTCGCCTACTTTCTCCATCTGCTCTGTTCGAACCATATTGACGGCTATCTCTACGATATCTCTTATCATAGACTCTACATCACGCCCATGATAACCTATCTCAGTATATTTAGATGCTTCCACCTTTAAAAAAGGAGCCTTGACTAAGTTAGATATTCTGCGTGCAATTTCAGTTTTTCCCACACCGGTTGGACCTATCATTATAATATTCTTAGGCATAACCTCTTCACGCATTTCGTCAGAAAGCTGTAATCTTCTCCATCTGTTCCTGATTGCTATTGCAACCGCTCTTTTTGCATCCTTTTGACCAACAATATATTTATCCAGTTCCTCAACTATCTTCTTTGGTGTCAATTCCTTCACTTAATTTCCTCCACACGAATGTTTGCATTCGTATACACGCATATTTCCGCTGTTATCTTTAACGCCTCTTCCACTATTTGTCTTGCGCTAAGCCCGGAATGTGCTACAAGAGCCCTTGCTGCTGCTGTGGCAAACTGTCCACCGGAACCTATACCTATTATTCCATCATCAGGTTCAATTATCTCGCCATTACCTGAAATGAGGAGAGAATAATCCTTATCTACAGCCGTTAAGAGCGACTCTAACCGTCTCAAGACCTTATCAGTGCGCCAGTCCTTAGCAAGCTCATGTGCGCTCCTTAGCATATTACCCTGAAATTTCTCTAATTTCGATTCAAACCTTTCCAAGAGAGCAAAGGCATCGGCAGCCGACCCTGCAAAACCTACAATAACCTTTTCATTGTATAATTTACGTATCTTGCAGGCGTATTTCTTAACTATAAAAGAGTTCATTGTAACCTGTCCGTCACCGCCTATGGCTACAACTCCTTTATGCCTTACCGATAATATAGTCGTGGATTTAAACATTTAGATTATTTGTAAACATCAATAGCAAAGTCCGGACACATCATACCGCAAAATTTACATGCGGTGCACTTGTTACCATTTACAAATTGTGCAGTATGATAGCCATAATGATTCACCTCTACAGACATCTTTAAAAGCCCGTAAGGACATACATCAATGCAAAGTTCACAGCCTTTACATCTATCTTCATTAATTATAATTATTCCCACTTTTATATTATATTTAAAAAATTTAATCAAAGTCTTGTTTATGTAATTCTAAATAATCCTTATACATGAATCAACAATAAATATAAATAAAAAGATATTTCTTCAAAATTATACATTGTACGATATAATAACGTCTTAGTAATTATTGTACGTTAGGCGAATGTACAGGTTTACCCGAGCCATCTCCGCCAGAATGTACGTCGGGATGGCAAACGGACCTGGCGGGCTTAGTAATTTTACTTTAGCAAAATTATCTATGCCAAAACAAATCATAAATCTAAATTATTTTGAAAGGGGGTGATTTCTTATGGCAGTAGCAAGGGTAACCAGGTTAACGGCTTCATCACCGACCAGCTGGCAGAATGCTGTTCAAGAAGGAATTAACAGAGCGAGCAAAACTCTCAGAGGTTTGACAGGGCTGGAAGTAGTAAGCCAAAAGGCAAAGATTGTTAACGGAAAAATAAGCGAGTACCGGGTAACAATGGACGTAACTTTTGTTTTAGAGGGCTAGCCCGCCTGAACTATTCGGGCAGGAAAATCAAGAATGGAAGCACATTATATTACCTGTGACATAAAAGATCATATTGCAATCCTGCAAATCAATAATCCACCTGCCAATGAGCTCTCATCTCGAGTAATTAACGAGATGAGTAATGCACTTGACCTGCTGACAGAGAAAAAGGATATAAAAGTAATAATAATAACAGGGAAGGGAAGGTTTTTTTGTGCCGGAGTTGACATAAAGGAGATTGCAGAGATTAATTCTACCACTGGCTCAAAGGTGTTTCGACTGCGCGGCAGAGGGCTTGTAAAGAAGATGCTGAATTCACAGAAGCCTTTGATAGCCGCCATTAATAACGTCTGCCTCGGCGGAGGATTAGAACTTGCAATGGCTTGCCATATTAGAATTGCAACGGTTAACGCCAGGCTGGGTTTGCCGGAAATCACCTTTGGAATCTTACCGGGTTTTGGCGGGATTAAGTTGCTTCAAAGTTTAGTCGGTAGAGGAAAGGCAATTGAGATGATATTAACAGGTGAAAAAGCGCTTGCAAAAGACATGAAGGGAATTGGCCTGGTAAATCATGTAGTGCCGGGTAATAGGCTCATTACAGAAGCGAAAAAGGTTGCAAACAAGATTGCAGAAAAAGGATTTATAGCAGTTTCATCGGCCTTAAGAATGACTATGCAGGAATGTATAAAAGATTTTGATAAGGAGTTAAAAGTAGAAGCCGGTATATTCGACAAAATATATGAAACTGAAGACTGGAGAGAAAGAGTTTCTGCATTTCTTGAAAAGAGACAAATATAGGCAAAGAAAATAAGAAAACGATTTATAAGGATATTCAGGGTGTTTAGCGCCGCACGTTTGCGAAGTTTCATATCGTTATTAATAATAACTCCACTTGGCTTTGCCAGTAAGTTTTACTCCGGGCCTGGTGCATGGTGGTTTAATAATTATGCCGGCGGTATCTTATACGAAATATTCTGGTGTTTCGCAGTAATTTTGTTCCTGCCTTATGCTTCTGCCTTTTGGGTAGCATGCTCAATCCTGGTAATTACTTGTTTCCTTGAATTTCTGCAATTATGGCATCCTTCATTTCTGGAATCTGTTCGCTCTACATTTATAGGCAGTACCTTAATTGGGACCACTTTTATATGGTGGGACTTCCCCCATTATGTTATCGGTTGCTTTGCAGGCTGGCTCATGATAAAATCAAGTGTTAAGAATAAGGACAAAAAGAAAACAGGAAATGGCTGAAATTATTTCAATTCATATTGTACGGAAGCAAAATGCTGCCACCGAATCTTGTAACCGCGTTACGGTGCGTGCAAATTTTGGAATTGAAGGTGATTACCGTTCGGGAAAATATCAAATTGGACAAATTACTCTGGTAGAAGCCGAAGTTATGGACACAGTATCCAGCGAACTCGGCTATGAAATACCTGCCGGTGCAAGCAGACGGCAGATTATGGCAAGGGGTATAGCTCTGGATGAGTTGATTGGCCGGAATTTACGTCTGGGACATGTACTTGTTCGTGTAGAAGAAAAATGTAACCCATGCGATAACATGGAAAAGAAGATTGGCCCTGGAGCAAAGGATGCAATGAATGGCAAGGGAGGCATACGTTGCAGGGTCATTGAAGGCGGAAAACTTCAAGTCGGTGACAAAATAGCTGTAGAAGATTCCGGTTGTCCATATTATGCAAGGTTGTCCAGCTTTTTCTTCAAACTTATCAGTTATCTCATAAAACTTTCTAACAAGTCATAATACCATGGTGCGGCATAGCCGCGATCAAAGTGTCTAAAGTGTGAAGTGAACTAAAGTGCCTAAAATAAAAAGGGAAAGTTTAGCTTTATAGAATAACTTTAGCTCACTTTAAACTTCCTGCCCCCGCCAGAACGGCTTTCAGGCTGTTTGTCGGGCTGGCGAACTGATTGGTCAGGCGGGTTAGGCACTTCCAACTTTCTTACCCTATTTTGGCCTTGATTTCCTCAATCATCTGCTCTTTTGTAAAAGGCTTCTCAAGAAATACAAGATTCGGATCCATTTCCTTCAGATTCTTGTAAGCCTTTGCGGAAAAGCTGCTACATACAATTACCGGAATATCAGCATATTCAGGCATACCCTTTATGTATAGGAAGAATGTATCGCCGGTTACCAAATCCAATAGTATATCGAGGATAATTAAATCAGGCTTCTTTTCCTCCAATTTTGCCAGGGCCTCATCTCCATCATACGCACGAATTATCTCATAATCTGTGTCTTCCAACATCATAGTGTAAAGGTCATGAAACGCCGGTTCATCTTCAACTATCATTATAGTCTTACCCATTTCTTAATTCTCCTTTCATTAGTTCATGAATCTGTAACCAAAGATTCTTTCTCCTTCATTATTGGCAAAGCAAACTTAAAGGTAGATCCCCTGCCTTTACCTTCACTTTCCACGCATATACTTCCCCCATGAGCTTCTATAATAGTCTTACATATAGAAAGGCCTATACCGGTACCAGGCGTAGCTACATTCTCCTGATAGAATCTATCAAACAGCTTATAGTGCTGTTCCTGAGGAATACTAATACCGATGCCAGAATCTTTTATTGAAAATTCCAACCCGGAATCTTTCTGCTGAAGTGAAACCAAAATTTCACCTTCCTCGGTATACTTAATAGCATTATCAATTAAGTTTGTAACTACTCTCACAATTCCCTGTCTGTCTACAATGACATTTGGTAATTTTTCAGGCATTACACTCTTTATAGTTAAGCCTTTCTCTCTTGCCAGCAAGGTTGAACTCTTGATTACCTGAACAACTAAATCTCTCAACTGAAGAGACTCTTTATCGTAATCTTCTCTGCCAAACTCCAGAGAAGTTAATTCAAGAATGCTTTCTATGGTGTTATTAAGTCTTTTTATATTATCTTTTATGATGCCGTCAAAAAGCTCCTCCTTGTCCTTATCTTTCCTGCCTTCTTTTATATCCTCCCCCCATAATTCCAAGGCCAGCCTTAATTGGGCTAACGGAGATTTCAACTCATGGGAAACATCTCTTATTATATTGTCTTTCACTTTATCCAGGCCACGGAGTTCCTCATTAGCCATTTCAAGATTATGAGTGGTTTCTTCGAGTTCCCTGGTTTTTTCTTCTATTGATTGCGCCATAGTATTAAAAGACTCTGCCAATTCTCCAAATTCATCTTTCGACCTTATATCAACCCTTCTTGTCAAATCACCTTCGGCAATTGCTTTTGTAGCTGCAACAGTGTGGGAAAGTGGAACTCTTATAAATTTTCTGATTAATAAGTACGTTAGAAAGATTACCGAAATAGTCGAAACCACTCCTATGATGAGTAAGATTATCGAATTAGTATTTATTATAGCATCAAGATGTGATGCCGGAGCAGCAATACTTATTGCCCCTCTTAATTCTCCTACTTCATAACCTTCCTTCTTATATCCTGTGATATCTACTTCACCTTCGTATTCAGGTTTTCCATGGCATGGCAGACACTCTTCCTTTATATATAAAGGAAGAATGTACCGGATTGTTTTGTTACCTTCTTTGTCAAAGTCTTCTCCCCATGTTGGTTCTTTGTCCCTTGTAGTTTTGAATTGCTTTAATATTCTTACCTCAAATTCATCAGGGGCATTTTCAGGATTTCTGTATTCTAAACTTGTTTGCTTCATCACAAAATTTGTAGTCTCAGTAAACTCCTTGGTAATTGCAGCGCCGACTCGCGCAGGGTTTAGGCCCTTAAATGTCACATTTCCGGTTTCTAAATCTGTGTTGATTAAGTCTTGCTTGTCTGCAATAAAACCGCGGATGATTTCCAATTGTTTTGTAAGAGCTTCCGCCTTCTTGGTTATTTCACTCCTGATAAAGCTCTCTTCTTTTTTTATTATCCACGTAAATACCGCACCCATTACCACAATCATTATTGGCGCAATAAAACATAATAGTTTTGTTGCCAGCTTTATTTTAGAAAACATTATTAAGTAATAAAAACGGTATCAATCACTGAATCCACCAAGTAATTTCTTTTCTACTTCTTCAAGTAATTTCTCCTTGGTCAGATAAGTCTTCTCAATGTAAACAAGATTCGGATCTATATTCTTAAGGTTTTTGTATTGTTTTTTAGAGAAAGCGCTGATTATTATTACGGGTATGTCTGCATACTCCGGCATACCCTTTATATGCAGGAAAAATGTATCTCCTGTAACCATATCCAGAAGCATATCCAGGATTATCAAATCAGGCTTATTCTGTTCCAATATCTGCATTGCTTCGTCACCATCAAAAGCATAATTTATATCATAACCCTTACCTTCAAATATTATCCTATATAAATCGTGATAGGCTTTTTCATCTTCTACAATCATTATCTTTTTGTCCATTGTCATATACCTTCTTTTAAGATATCAATTAAAACACTGTTTAATTCTTTTTCTCCGGATAAAACGATAGGTAAATTTTATGCTATTTTTTCCGGGTTTGAAGCTAATGTATCCACACCTTTTTGTTCTACAGCATCTAAAGGCAAGGTAAACTTAAATGTTGTGCCTTTTCCTTTGCCTTCACATTCAACCCAGATTTTACCGCCATGCGCTTCTACAATCGTCTTGCAGATAGCAAGACCTACACCGGAGCCTTCACTACTTGGCCTTTCCTGGAAAAACCTGTCAAAAAGTTTGTCGTAATTCCCCTTTGGCGTGCTTAAGCCAATTCCCTGATCTTTAACTGATATTTCTATTTTCCTGGGCCTTCTCAGCGCTGATACGACTATCTCTCCGGATTCAGAGTATTTGATAGCGTTATCTATCAGGTTGGAAATGACCCTCGTAATTTCCGTTCTATCTCCTAACACTTCCGGCAACTTGTCTGGAATTCTTGTTGTTAATGACAGGTTTTTCTTCTCAGCCAGTAATTTTAATCCTGCTGTTACTTGATTTATTAATTCTTCCAGATCCAAATTCTCCTTTTGGTATGCCACCCGACCGGATTCCAATACTGATAAATCCAATATGCTTTGAATGGTTTTCTTTAGTCTCTGTATGTTATCATCGATTATTTTATTTAATCTTTTCCCTTTCTCTTTATCTATTTTTTCTTTATTCACCTCACCGATCCAGAGGTCTATAGCCATCTGTACCTGTGCAACTGGTGATTTCAATTCGTGAGTTACATCTCGTATCATTGAATCTTTCATCTTATCAAGGCTGCGTAATTCCTCATTTGCCCTTTCTATCTCGAAGCTTCTTTGCTTTAGCTCTTCATTTGTTGACTTCAAATCTCTTGTTCTCTCCTCAACGGTCTTTTCCAGATTAGCAGTATAATCATGGAGTTCATTTTCAAGTTTTTTTTGTTCAGTAATGTCTCTGACAATCTTTATTATGGATTTTAGCTTGCCCTCATTATCCAGGATAGGATAAGAGGCAATGAAGACATGCTTTTTGTCCCTTTCTACATAGTGCTCTGCCGTAGCAGGTGATAAGGTTTCAATTGCCTTCATCGTAGGACAATTATCACAAATAGATTCTCTGCCTTTATAAACGCAGTAGCATTTTTCCCCGACAATATTCTCGCCGTAAGTATCCATTGCAACCTTATTTACTTGTATAATATTTCCCTCCTTGTCCAGAACGGTCATAGGATCTCTTATGGCATCGAACATTGATTCCATAAAAATGTTAGACGATTGAAGTTCCTCATTTCTCTTTTCTATGATCCTGGCCATCATGTTAAAGGAATTTGCAAGCTCACCTATTTCGTCTTTGGAACTGATATTTACATTTTGAGTGAGGTCTCCTGCCGCCATCTTTTTTGTTGCATCTGTCAAATAGAGAATCGGAGCCGTCATTCTCTGCCCCATAATAAAGGCAAACACGATTATGCCTATTGTAACTATTACCATAATGGTGGTAACATTTCTATGTAATGTTATAACTTCTTTATAACCTTCGTCATAATCAATTTCTGCAACAACCCCCCAGTCAAGCTCAGAAATCCATTTCCAGAAACCTATTACCTTTACCCCTCGATAATCTAAATATCCGTCTCCATCATAGCCTTCGTATCCTTTCAAACATTCTGAGACCGACTTGGTCAGTTTCCCCGTCTCAGGATTGATCAGCTTCAATTCAAGAGTAGTCCCTTTTTCTAACAGCCCAACCTTCTTTAAATATGGGACAAATCGAGATTCTGTCAGCATATACCCCTGCTTATCAATAAGATATGTTTCACCACTTGCGCCTAACTTTATACTTCTCATAAATTCACTTATTTTACTTACATCAACTCTGAAACATACGATACCCATAATTCTATTTCTGTCAGTAATTGGAGTTGAGACGACCATAGTCGGGACACCTGTTTCTATTTTTCCAAACGCATTTTCAATAGGAATCGTTGATGGCGTTATCTGTGATGTGAATGTTTCTCCGTCCATCGCCTTTTTGAAATATTCGTGTTCAGAGATATTTGTGCCTACTTTACCACTTATAGTAGAAACATGGACAATGCCTTCAGCATCACTTATGAGAACGTCCATATACCCATACTCGTATCTTATATAGTGAGCATATCTCAGAAGCCGCCAGAACCGCTGATCGTCCATTGTTATTCTTGTAGCAAGGAGAGTAAAAGGATTTTCTGCAAAAACCCTTACATCGTCCTTTCTTTCTTCCATCCAACCTTTGATGAGTTCAGCTTGCTTGTGTCCAACACTTTGCAGATTCTGTATTAAAGATTCTTGTAATGCATTCCGTGCTTTAGGATAAACTACCAGTCTCGTCACTAACAATGGGATAAGTGCCAGTATCAGGAATAAAAGAATTGTTTTCTTTTTTATTGATTTAATTTCGAAAGCTCTCAATAAGGCTTTCCCTTTTTCAAGGAATGCCGGTAATATGTTTTCTTTAAGTACTTCCAAAATAAAAATCCCCTTTTTCCCCATTTTAAATGATTTTAAATGATCTCAAATACGCTTATTAGTTATAATTTTACTTACGGGTTTTATCAGCCATGACATAAAAGAAAACTGTTTTAAGAACCACGAAATAAGAATCTTTACAATTTTCCAGGATAATTGCAAACTAATAGTTTCAAATATTATGGTTTTAAACATTTTGCTGCCGGCAACAGAATTGAAGAAAGCCATTCTAAATTTCTTGTCTTCCTTTGCCAGTTGAATCATGGGGGAAAACAGACCAAAATGTGAGCTGAAAGTTGCAAGCATCCTGATGATTCTTCCATAAGGAAGATCGCCTGTAATATAGGAGAAACTATTGTAGTAATCCTTAAAAGCTTCTTTAGATATACCCACGTCCATCATAACTTGTGCTGCCTTTATCCCTGTAATGCACGCAGTATTCACGCCTTTGCCCTTAAAGGCTCTTATTATACCTGCCGCATCACCTACTGTAACATATCTGTCTCCAAAGAGGTTTTTTGCAGGGGCAGTTGGAAACTGCCAGCGGCTATAAAATAATTCATGTCTTTGTATGGCAAAATTAGAAGGTAAAACCTTGGTAACCTGAGGCATTAAGAGGAAATTATCCATCCAGCGCCAACTAACCTTTGAGCCGGCAATATTAATATCAAGATGATCGATTTTGGGAGTTATGGCGCCAAACTCTATCCCCCTTAATGAAGGAAGAAATGCGTGTATGCAATTTCCAAACTTCTCCATTTCTTCTTTTTCCGGATAAAACTTGGTCAAAATAGTACTCATATAAGGGGCGGTCTGATAACGTGTTGCTGTCTCAAAAACCTTACAAGCGCCCTCATCCAGGCCAAATGCCCCAACTACAACATCCGCTCGCCTATTATCTCTTTCACTATAAACCATTACTCCGCTCGGTTCGACATCAATGTTTGTCACCCTAGCATGTATCACTTTTACACCCGCATCTTTTGCGCAATGTATCAGGTAATTATCAAACAATATTCTATGAACCGCACATGATATTTCACCATCGCCTTCTAACTTTATATCTTCGTCATCAGAATGCAGGTAATATCCGGGTATTTTTTCCAGTACAAGATCACGTGGGAATGGAATTCCCAAATCCCTTTCTAATATTTCTTCTATAGGCGGGGACAATACTCCTACACATGGATTAAACTGTTCATCCTTCCCAAAATCCTTACCTTCGTACAATACTATGTTTAAATCTATGTTACGTCTTTTTGCCAATCTGCTAAGCGTAATAGCACAACTTGTCCCGCCAGGACCTCCCCCTATAACAACCACCGTTTGACCGTCTTCAAGAGGGCCGAGACCTTTATTCGCTAAACGTTTCAATCTCGCTGCACGCCTTAATTTCCTGCCACCAACAGTAGACTCAACAGCCTGTTTTGTCCAGGCAGTAACGGTAACAGGCAATAATCTGAACTGCAGGATAGGATCGAATACCTTTAGGAATAATTTCTTAAATGGTATACTTCCCGTAAACATATTCCATAAAACTTCTAACTGCATTTTGGCAACAGGTATTTCTTTGCCTGATTCAAGTACTGATAAATAACCGGACGAAATACGCCTTCGAGAAGTTATATAATCATTAAGGCTAAAAACCTTTCTCCCATATGAATTATCTGATCCCAATAGTTTCTTTACAGGTTTATAATATCCTCTACAAAAAGCCCCTTCTGATACGCCGAATTCAAATACGCTATTTGCCGCCATCCTGGAGGTAATAAAGGCTGATTCAATACCGTGCTTATAATATCTTGATATTCCCGCACTTCCTAAAATAACAAATCTATCGGTAAATGGTTGCCTGGCCTGAGTGGTTTGCACCTTGGGGAAACAAATACAATAGTTCTTTGGCATCTTCCAGCCCTCTTCCGGAAATGTGCGACGCACAACAGGATGATTAAGAAATTCAACTAAATGATCCTTATTCAGATCAGTTTTGCCAACCAGGGTAACAGTTATATAGTCTCCCCTTGGTGTAAAAGAAGCGTACGTAATCGCTTTTATGCCTAATGAAAAGACGCGAATCTTATTATCATGGTAATTACTGCCATTATTATTACCTATATAAATCTCTGCCTGGCAAGCCCTGACTGTTCGGGGCGGAATATAACCAAATCCCAGCCTCTTTATTTTCTCCAGCATACCGGTATTCAATCCAAATGCGCCTACTACCAGATCTGCATCAATTTCTTCCCTTGAACCTCTCTTTCCGAAAACCACTTTTGCTTGCTCTTTCTTATTTGATGGTAAGATTATATCACTCACAATGTCAGAGCTAATGTTAACCCCCATGCTCTCTACATGCCTTAAAAGAAAGTTATCAAAACTCATACTTTCAGACTGTTGTGAAAACATAGGCCCATCGCCCCTGTAAACCGTTATTATCTTTTTATCTAAAGACGGATTTGGATTGCGAACCTCTATACAACCATCCTGCGTTTGGAAATAATAGTCCTCAATCTCCTTTTGAATACACCTGGCTGGGGGAAGCATTCCATTTTCTTTTAATTCACCATAAAGTTTCTCTGAAATAACCCCTGCACACATATTGCAGCCCCGGGGACCTTTTTGACAAAAGTCTTTTCCTTCAAATATAGTTATGTCAATTTTTGTGCCTCTTTCCCTGGCAATTTTTGAAGCAAAATGAGCAAAGAAACACCCTGCCGGCCCGCCGCCAATTATGGCAATCTTAGAACCATCTTTTAAGAAAATATCTCTATCTTTCATAGGACATTCAATTCCTTCTTAACCAGGCGCTGATATCATCCCTCTTTTGTCTTGCCCAGGCAAGCGTATCAATCGGCAAAATCCTGAATACAAGATGTAGATTCATTGCCTTAAAAAATATTTCTTTGTAAGGTGCATTTCCTGTAAGCATATTCCATAATAACTCGTTAATCCGATTTGCCATTTCAGTATCCTTGTTGTCTTTTATAATCCTTATATGGGTATTTGCTATTCGCCTTTGAGATGATATATAATCGTTGATTTTTAACATCATAATGCCATAAAAATTATCTCGAACCAGAAGGCTTTTAGCCGGTTTGAAATAACCTTTCATAAACGCCTTTTCAGATACCCCATATTTAAAAGCTGTTTGGGCGGACAACCTGGCCATATTGAAAGCGGATTCTATACCACTCTTGTATGTACGTGAAATACTTGCATCTCCTAATATAACTATTCGGTCTGTAAAAGGATTTTTTGCATAGGTTACGGGAATCTTAGAGATACACATACAAAAACTCTCAGGAATATCCCAACCTTCCGGCATTAACCTTCTAACTGTCGGATGATTAAGAAAGTCTATCAGATTATTTCTGGTTAAATCAGTTTTGCCTACTAAATTGACAGTAACATAGTCTGCTTTTGGTGTAATTGAGGCAAATTTAAGTTCCTTTTTACCTAATGCAAAAACAAAAATATTATTGCCGAATGTCTTTTCGATGTATTCAGAGCTTAACATTATTTCACACTGGCATGTCCTGACAGTCTTTGGCGGTTTGTAGCCGAAACCCATTTGGCCAACTTTCTCCATCATTCCCGTATTTACACCAAAGGCGCCGACCACCAGGTCCGCATCAAATTCATTTCTTGAATCTCCATCTCCATAAATCACTTTTACAAACCCTCCTTTGTCAGAAGGCAGCCTAAACTCTTTAACAATCTCAAAGACTATCTCTGCTCCTCTATCCTTTACATGATTTAAAAGAAAATCATCAAAACTGACGTTGCCTTCATGAGAAGATTGTACAGGGCCATTACCGCGAAACACAGTAACAATCCTTGGCGTATGCCCGGAAACAGGGTGGTGGAGAAGCACGCCGTCATCCTGAGTCTGGAAGCAGTAACATTTTATTTTTCTCTGTACACAATATTGCGCAATGTTTATCCCTTCTTCTTCCAGTTTATTAAACAGGTTTTCAGAAATGACACCGGCGCACATGTTGCAACCACGCGGGCCCCTCTGGCAAAAACTTTTTCTGTCAAATATTTTTATAGACACGTCAATACCCATTTCCATCGCATACTTTGATGCAAAATACGCAAAAAAACTACCTGCCGGCCCACCTCCGATTATTGCAATTTTAGAACCATTCCTGAGAAATAAATCGTTACTGTTCGTGTTGCTCATAACCTCTTAATTAAACAATTTTGCTTACAGAGTCTATTTTGAATTTTATTCTTAATTACTATATAAATCAAGGCATAAAAAAAGGCGCTTATACACGTAAGCGCCTTGCTCTGTTAAAATCAAAAAAAATGAATCAGGTGAAATATTTATTATGCCATACACAAGACCATTCATTTAAACTACATAGCATAGCCCGAACAAGTCGGAATTAAGAATATTGAGGAATTAAGGTATTTCCCAACTCTTGCCTGCCCAGGCGGGCGGGAATTCCTAAATCCGTAAATTACAGAATGAAATTTATTACATATCTAAGCCAAAGCTATGCTTAGCCTAGTCAGCTTTGATAAAATTGGTCAAAAGATTTTATTAAGAGACTATTGGTTTTTTTTAACAAATATCTTGTACCCATCATCAAATTTCTCAACCTTTATAACTTTATGTCCTTCCTCTTTTATGCTCCTTGGGACATTTCTCATCGGTTCTCCATCATCGAGGGTCACTTCTAAGACCTGTCCACTCTCCATCATCTCCAGTTTTAATTTTGTCTTGACAAAATTAATAGGGCAGAGAACACCTCTTAAATCAATTTTTTCATCTATCTCGTTTTCACTCATATTTTTTACCTGCTATTTTTCTAAGAAACCCTTTTAACACCTTCTGCTTTATGTACTCATAGCCTTCCCTGCCGGCAAAATAAATACCTATGCCGGTTAAACCCCAACTGAAAAAATAGCTTATGGAGGCTGAACTGATTTTTACTTTCAAGGACAAAGGAAGGACAAATATCAATGGGATGATGAACCAGACAGTAAAGCTAAATGCTATAAGCGACGTACCTATTATAAAGTCGCGTCTTTTTATTTTTAATTCTTCTTCCTCAACCTCCTGCTTTCCAGAATCAAAACACCATGATCTCAGTTCTTCTTCTACTCCGTTTCTAACAGATATTATTATGTACGAATACTCTGTCCATACATTCGCACATTCCTTATCAAATGCTGATGGCGCCGCCGGATGGTCGGGATGTGAATGATATATACCTATTATATTCAATCCTTTTTTTGTCGCTTCTCGATCTATCTTATCAAACTCTTTTGAGTCTATTTCATATCTATCCTCTGACCTCACTTTATTCTTATTTTCAACCGGATAAATTTTATGTACTACTTTCCCGGTATCATTATTATTACCTACAAGTAAACCGCAACATTCATAAGGATAAGCAGCCTTTGCCTCCTTTAACATCCTGTT
The DNA here is from genome assembly GCA_919901575.1 of Candidatus Brocadiaceae bacterium. Lineage (GTDB taxonomy): Bacteria > Planctomycetota > Brocadiia > Brocadiales > Scalinduaceae > Scalindua. Next base: position 942 of record CAKKPF010000081.1, on the reverse strand, counting down.
GATTAATTGCTGATTAATATAAATCACAATCTTCCTCAAGAACTAATTTACCGTTAATGGTTATTCCCCTAAATAAAGAGCTGGGTTTCAGCGCCTTCCGCCATCTTCAACATTGTCGGCAGGCCTATAATATCGTCAACCTTGCTTTTCACCAACTCTTCATCCAGTTTCATTAACTTAACAGCTCCGCTGCATGCATAGATCTCTAAATTTCCCATCTTGCTTACTTCACTTAATAATTCCTTCAGCATATTAGGTTGTCCCTGCGGCACCGCTTCCAAAAGACGCCTATCTTCCTCCTGCATACCGTCAGGAAACTCAATAACGTCCAGCTTATCGGTTACAAATTTCTTCAAAGCCCAAAAGAATAAAAATATGTATACCTTATTCCCCATAGAGGCTGACGTAATAGCCAGCATCACTGCCTGATATAATTTCTCATAATTACCACTATGCAGAAAAAGTACAATTTTTTTCTCTTTCATCTAATCCGTAATAAAAGGACGCGCAACCTCTTCTTTGTAATTTTCCAATCCGACACGATCAAAAGTTACCCCTATCCTTTCCCCCCTCTTTCCATTTTTATTGTACCAGGCAAGGGTTTTTCCAATAAAATCCGACACCTTATCGTCCTGCAGGAACAGCATAATCTCATCTGACTTCCTGGGATGTCTTCCATGCTTTCCCCCCGCACGAACAGCCCAACCCTTTCGCTTTGCAGTCCATGCATCAGTAGGACATGCCTTTATACAATCTCCACAATATACGCACTTTTCTCTGTAAAAAATAGGCTTTCCATCTTCCGCGGCGACAATGGCGCCTTCCAGACACGCCTTTTCACACAGAGTACATCCGGTACATGGGTCTTCCTCCCAATGCGGGTCTACCATTCCCTGAAAACCCAGATCCATTCCCTGTGTCCTTGCACAGTCTATCGGACAA
>CAKKPF010000080.1 GCA_919901575.1 Candidatus Brocadiaceae bacterium | reverse complement strand
TATATGATTAATATAGCAATAAATGGTGTCTGTGGCAGTATGGGTTTGAGGATTGCTGAGCTTGTTGCTGTAGACGAAAGTTTAAAATTAGTCACAGCGCTCGAAATGGAAGGTCATCCACATATCGGAAAAGATTTAAGTTCCGTTATCGGTCAGTTTCATAATGGTGTAATAATATCGCAAGAACTTAATAGTTCACCGGATGTTTTAATAGATTTTACCTCTCCGGATTCAACACTGTCCAGGCTTAAAGTCTGTACTGATAATGGAATCGCTATGGTGATAGGCACTACAGGTCTGAACAATGAACAGATAGAGCATGTAAAAAAGGCATCTCAGAAAATACCGTGCCTTCTCTCTCCCAACATGAGTATTGGCGTAAATCTACTTTTTAACCTTGTTGAGACTGTATCAAAGATCCTGGGTGAAGTATCTGATATAGAAATAATTGAATCACATCACCGTTTCAAGAAAGATGCGCCGAGTGGAACAGCTTTAAAAATTGCAGAAAAGATATGCACTGCGACAAATCGGAAAATGGATGATGTTGTAATCTATGGACGTAAAGGCCTTACCGGAGAAAGGCCACGAAACCAGATATGTATACATTCAATACGGTCCGGCGATATAGTTGGAGAGCATACGGTCACTTTTTGCAACGGAGGCGAGCGACTCGAACTCGTTCATAAAGCACAAACGCGAGATTCTTTTGCTTTGGGCGCTATTCATGCCGCAAAATTCCTGTTTGGAAAACCGCCAGGTTTATATAACATGGAAGATGCCTTAAGGGATATGTGCTGAAAATATGTATATGTCAGGTCATAATTTGGCATTCACAGGCTTATGCCAGATTGGCAGAATGTGCTTGTAAAAAAGGCATAAACCTGTAAAATCAAATTAAGCAACTCACCATAAGCACAGTGCATTAATACACATATGATATTTGAGAATTGCATGGTATATCGTTTGCGCTATCAAATACAGAACTTTTATGATTTAAGTTCAATTTGTTATGTCTGACCTGGAAGGTCAGCTAAAATCGTCTTTCAGGAAATATAAAGCAAAATTATCAACCAGAGTATGCGAAAGCGTTGAATTTATTATTAAGGAGAATTTGATGGAAAAAATCATTGGTATCGACTTGGGGACAACTAACTCAGTAGTGGCTATAATGGAAGGTGATCAGCCCAAAGTTATAACAAATGCCGAAGGAAACAGGATCACTCCCTCTGTAGTGGCTTTTACTGATAAAGATGAGCGTCTGGTTGGACAGCTTGCCAAACGACAGGCTGTTATTAACCCGAAAAACACAGTATTTTCTATTAAACGTTTTATGGGCAGGAGACATAACGAAGTTGCGCAGGAAGAAAAACTGGTGCCATATTCAATCGTTGGCAATCCCGATGAACTGGTAAAGGTAGAAGCAAGGGGAAAGAGTTTTACCCCTCCTGAAATCTCAGCAATGATACTTCAGAACCTTAAGAAAACGGCTGAAGATTATCTGGGTACAGAAGTTAAAAAGGCCGTAATAACGGTTCCTGCCTATTTTAATGACAGCCAGAGACAGGCGACAAAGGATGCCGGAACGATAGCCGGTTTAGATGTGGTTCGTATCATTAACGAACCGACCGCAGCATCTTTAGCATATGGCATTGATAAGAAGAAGAATGAAAAGATAGCCGTTTTTGACCTTGGAGGCGGAACGTTTGATGTTTCAATACTGGAAGTAGGCGAAGGGGTATTCGAGGTTCTCTCTACAAATGGCAACACACATCTTGGTGGAGATGACATTGATCAGGTACTGCTGAACTATATTGCTGATGAGTTTAAGAAAGAGCAGGGCATTGAGCTCAGACAGGACCACATGGCTTTACAGCGTCTTAAAGAAGCTGCAGAAAAGGCTAAATGCGAACTTTCAACTTCGACAACTGCCGAGATTAATCTGCCTTTTATAACGGCAGACCAGGCAGGACCAAAGCACCTGACTATGAGTTTGACAAGGGCGAAATTTGAACAACTGATAAATCATCTTGTTGAAAAATGCCGTCAACCATGCATGCTTGCCATGGAAGACGCGAAAGTCACCCCATCGGTCATAGACGAGGTAGTGCTCGTAGGAGGAGCAACAAGGTCGCCGATTGTGCAGAAACTGGTTAAAGAACTATTCAAGAAAGAACCAAATAAAAGTGTAAACCCGGATGAAGTTGTTGCGCTGGGCGCTGCAATTCAAGGCGCCGTCCTTGCCGGTGAAGTTCACGACGTCTTGTTATTGGACGTTACCCCGCTTTCATTGGGGATTGAAACCCTGGGAAGTGTTTGTACCGTCCTGATCCAACGCAATACCACTATACCGACAAATAAGAAAGAAACATTTTCAACTGCGGCAGATAATCAAACTGCGGTAGATATACACGTTCTACAGGGCGAACGTCCAATGGCTACTGATAATCGAACACTTGGACGTTTTCAATTAGCCGGAATCCCTTCTGCGCCCAGAGGTATTCCGCAGATTGAGGTCTCTTTTGACATTGATGCAAATGGTATCCTTCATGTTTCAGCTAAAGATCTTGGAACGGGTAAAGAACAATCTATTCAGATAAAATCGTCTTCCGGATTGTCTGATGAAGAAGTCAAAAAGATGCAGAAAGAAGCTGAACTGCATGCTGGGGAAGACAAAAAGAAGAGAGAATTAATAGATGTGTTGAATCAGGCTGATCAGGCAATCTATTCGACTGAAAACACCTTAAAAGAACATGGTGATAAGGTTGGAGAGACAGAGAAGGCCAACATAAACCAGGCGCTGGAAAAACTTAAGAAGGCAAAAAAGGGAAGTAATGTAGATGAAATTAGAAAAGCAATAGAGGAACTGCAGACAGCTTCCCATAAACTGGCACAGGCTATGTATGAGGCTTCAGCACAGAAGCGACAGGCAGCAGGAGCGGGGGCAGATGCCGGTGCGGCAGCAGAAAGAGGCGCATCTGAAGGAAAGGAATCTAAGAAAGGCAAAGAAGGTGGAGATGTCATTGATGCGGATTATGAGGTAAAGGATTAAGGTATTATAAGCTTACCCAACTGTCTACCTGAATTCTGAAAGAACTAATAATGAAAAAGTCGGGATATGCCCGGCTTTTTTATTTTATATAGATAGAATGAGGTGTTTGCAATATGAGATTGGATAAATTTACAATAAAGTCACAAGAGGCAATACAGGAAGCTCAGCAATTTGCGGCTTCAAAGGGTCACCAGCAGGTGGATCCATTACATCTTCTCGCCTGTCTGCTTCAGCAGCAACACGGAGTGGTAGTCCCTATTCTGAAAAAACTGGGGGCAAACAGCGATGAAATTCTCGCTAAAACTCAAGATACTGTGGATTCATTACCTCAGGTGAGTGGAGCCCAGGGGCAGTATATCAGTAACGATCTCAACGAAATTTTGAACAAAGCAATTGTTGAAGCCGGGAGATTAAAGGACGAATACGTAAGCACAGAACATATTTTAATTGCCCTGGCAGATAAAAAACAAAGTACTGCCGGAAGAATACTATTTGAGCGCGGTGTTAACAAAGACGATATTTTTGCCGCTCTCAAGGATATAAGAGGAAGCCAGAGAATCACTGACCAGAACCCTGAGGAAAAATATCAGGCGCTGGAACGCTACAGTAAAGATCTTGTAGAATTGGCGACTAAGGGTAAATTAGATCCGGTTGTCGGACGTGATGATGAGATAAGGCGTGTAATTCAGGTATTATCACGCAGGACAAAAAACAATCCTGTATTGATTGGAGAGCCGGGTGTGGGGAAAACCGCTATAGCAGAAGGATTGGCCTTGAGGATTGTTAACGGTGACGTACCGGAAGGTTTAAAAAGCAAAAGATTAATGGCACTGGACATGGGAGCATTAATTGCCGGCGCTAAATTCAGGGGGGAGTTCGAGGACCGTTTAAAGGCTGTTTTAAAGGATATAGATGCATCTGAAGGACAGACAATCCTCTTTATTGACGAACTGCATACGGTTGTTGGCGCAGGGGCGGCGGAGGGGGCGGTAGACGCTTCTAATCTTCTGAAACCTGCTCTGGCTCGTGGTGAGCTTCGTTGCATAGGCGCAACGACCCTGGATGAATACAGGAAATATATTGAGAAAGACGCAGCACTGGAAAGAAGGTTCCAGCCGGTATACGTTGGCGAGCCTTCAGTAGATGACACGATTGCCATCCTCCGTGGTTTAAAAGAACGTTACGATCTGCATCATGGTGTAAGAATTAAGGATTCTGCTCTGGTTGCCGCCGCCACACTATCACATAGATATATCTCCGACAGATTCATGCCTGATAAGGCTATTGACCTGATAGATGAAGCGGCTTCCAAACTGAGAATGGAAATAGACAGCATGCCTACAGAGCTGGATGAAGTGGAGCGTAAGATAATTCAATTGGAGATAGAAAAAGAGGCATTAAAAAAAGAAACTGATGCTGAATCAAAGAAGAGGATTGAAAAACTGGAGCGTAATCTGTCAGGGCTTAAAGAAGATGGCAGTGCATTGAGGCTGCAATGGGAAAATGAGAAAAAAGTTATAAAAGAAATCCAGGATTTAAATGCAAAGATTGATCAGGCACGGCTTGATGAACAGACTGCACAAAGGAATGGTAATTTAGAAAAGGTCGCAGAAATCAGATATAGTTTATTAAGGAATTATGAAAAAGACCTCAAGGAGATGCATGAAAGATTATTAGATATTCAAAAAGACAGATGTTTGCTCAAGGAGGAAGTTGATACAGATGATATAGCGGAGGTTGTATCTAAATGGACCGGCATCCCGGTATCCAGGATGATGGAGGGTGAAAAGGAAAAACTTATCAGGATGGAAGAGCGTCTGAAAGAGAGAGTAGTTGGTCAAAGCGAGGCAATAGAGGCCGTCTCAAACTCTGTGAGGCGTGCACGCGCCGGTCTTCAGGATCCCAGTCGTCCGATAGGGACCTTCCTGTTTCTGGGCCCGACTGGTGTAGGCAAGACCGAATTATGCAAGGCATTAGCTTCATTCCTTTTTGATGATGAGAATGCGATGGTCAGGATTGATATGTCTGAGTTCATGGAACAGCATTCTGTTGCCAGGCTTATAGGCGCTCCTCCGGGATATGTTGGTTACGAAGAGGGGGGAAGGCTGACAGAAGCCATAAAACGAAGGCCGTATTCAGTTATCCTGTTTGATGAGATAGAAAAGGCACACCGGGATGTATTTAACATTTTGCTCCAGGTCTTTGACGATGGAAGATTGACTGACGGTCATGGAAGAACAGTTGATTTCAGGAATACTATTATTGCGATGACTTCAAATATCGGAAGTCAGTATATTCAGGATTTCATAGGTCATGGCAGCAAGGAAGAGCTGGATGAAAATATCAGAAAAGCCTTGAAGGATGTATTCAGGCCCGAATTCCTGAACCGTATTGACGAAACAATAATATTCAGCAGTCTGACAAAAGAGCAAATCGGAAATATTGTTGAGATTCAGCTTGAAGAACTAAAGAAAAGGTTGAGTCAGCACAGCTTAAAGTTATCGGTGACGGAATCGGCCAAAAAACATTTGATTGACGAAGGGTATGATATCGCCTATGGTGCAAGGCCGTTAAAACGTACAATTCAGCAACTTATCGAAAATCCGCTTTCACTGAAAATACTTCAGGGAAAATTCCAGGAAGGAAACGAGATAATAGTGGATGTAGAGGGAGATTCTTTAACCTTTCATACAAAACATCATTGACATAGACTGGCAAAATACAACCGTATTATCTACATATTTACTGCTTGATTTTATAATCAGAATTTGTTACAATTCCGCCACTTTTTGTGGACATGTAGGGGCGTATAATTATACGCCCCTACAAACGAAACAACAAAACAGGAAAGATTGCTATGAGAAGTAAGAGTATGTCATTTGTGGAAAGGAAGCAATATGGCATTGCTGTTGCGCTCACTCACTCACTCACTCACTCACAAATAACACATATCTATTAAATTTTCTATCGGTGTATATGTGGATTAAGCCCTGTGGAGCAGTACTAATCCACAGGGCAAGGAATTTTATATTCGTTGGGTTTTTACAACCCCCTAACCCCCTTTTCTAAGGGGGAATAAAGCAAGCGTCCTTTAGGGGTAGGAACGGTATTCCCCCTTAGAAAAGGGGGATTAAGGGGGTTGTCCTATTGCTGGTTCAATCTTGCCCGCCCGGCCTAGCCGTTCGGACGGGAAGGATTCCAGTGCTAAAGCCTGGAATCCCTGCGAAAGCA
>CAKKPF010000079.1 GCA_919901575.1 Candidatus Brocadiaceae bacterium | reverse complement strand
GGCAAGCTTGCCAAAATTGATATTGTGGATTCAACAGATTTAACACTTTTCGGTGTTATAAATTGCCCTCAATAAAATGACTCATTAATTTATATCCTTTTTTCACCCTCAGGCCGGTTTGTTCAGCATTTGATTCCGAGAAAGAAAGGTTGCTTTTTTCACCTGAATCAGTGCTGTAAATGGTAAAAGGTACAGGTTCTGAGGTGTGAGTTCTTTTGATTATCGGTGTATAATGGTCGGGAAGTATAAGCATACGAAATTCATTATACTTCTTTAGTGCATCGAAAACAGGGCCGATGATTTTCTTGTCAATATTTTCAATAGCCCGAATCTTTTCATGGATATTTCCTTCATGGCCTGCTTCATCCGGCGCCTCTATATGTATTAAGACCAGATCATGTGTTTCCATCGCTTTAATTGCATATCGTGCTTTAGCATCATAATCGGTGTCAAAATATGCAGTAGCGCCGGGTACGTCTATGATGTTCCAGTCAAGGTAAGTCGCCAGGCCTTTTAATAAATCCACGCCTGTTATGACCGCGCCCGATATTCCATATAATTCCTTAAAAGGTACCAGAGAAGGACGCTGTCCCTGTCCCCACAACCAGATCATATTAGCGGGATTTTCACCAAGGTCAATCCTTACTTTGTTTACGTCATGATTTACAAGTAAATGATGTGAACTCTTCATTAAATCTATTAATATTTCGCTACCATTTCCTTTTGGTAAATATTTCCTTATTGACTTGCCGATGATGTCATGAGGTGGGGTACAATCAGCTTCTATCATAATATCTCCGTTATAAACCATTATGTTTCGATAGCTTTTTCCGGCATAAAAGCTTATGTTGCTGTTTCCCAAATTTTCATTCAATATTGATATGATTAATTTTGCCTCATTATCGGATATATGGCCTGCAGTAAAGTCTTCCAGTATATCATCATTTATTGTGATTAAATTGCAGCGAACAGCCCAGTCTTGCTTTCCCAGCTTGATGCCCAGACTTGCAGATTCAAGCGGTGCACGGCCCGTGTAGTAAACTTCAGGATCGTAACCTAACACTGAAAGGCAGGCAACATCGCTTCCGGGTTTGAATCTTTTGGGTATGGTGTTGACAAGTCCAAGGACTCCACTAGATGTTATATTATCCAGATTAGGTGTTCTTGCAGCTTCCAGTGGTGTTCTGTTGCTGAGCTTTTCCAGTTTATAATCGGCCATTCCATCAGGAATGATGATGCAATATTTCATATTATGAAGATTGGATTCCCTGCCAGGCCCAGCCGTTCGCCAGCCCGACAAGCATTCTGGCGGGGACGGGGAGGAATCCATAGCTTGTGTTCGTAATAAAAACTTCAATATAACAGACCCCCAGGATTATATCAATATAATTTGAATGTAAACTTGAATGTAAATGTTGTGAAGGGCGCTACTTGTTATATCTTTCCAGGTGTTTTTTCCTTGTTATGTTAAACCTGCTTTGATAATATCATAAAGCAATTACAAGTAAACAAGTTAATGTATAGTAATGATAAGCTTAAAAAGCAAAGATATAATTTCCATCCTGGACTTTACAAAAGAAGAGATATTATACATTCTTGATCTATCAAAGAGGATGGAAAAAGAAGGTAGTTCTGATATTTTAAAAGGAAAGGTGCTTGCAAATCTTTTCTTTGAACCTTCAACACGAACGAGATTGAGTTTTGAAACGGCAATGAAACGACTTGGCGGAGAGGTTGTCGGGTTTGATGAACTTGGCAAAACGTCTACCGTAAAAGGAGAATCATTAAGAGATTCCGTTAAAATTATTGAGGGTTATTGTGATATTATTGTTTTGAGGCATTTCCTTGAAGGTGCTTCCAGGCTTACGGCTGACTCCGTAAACATACCGGTTATTAATGCCGGTGATGGGGCAAGTCAACATCCGACTCAGACCTTTGTAGACCTTTATACTATAAAAAAGGTAAAAGGTAAACTTGAGAACTTGTCGATTGGATTTCTGGGAGATTTAAAATATGGTAGAACTGCACACTCACTGGCATATGCCATGGCTAATTTTAATGCCGAGATGTACTTTATTTCACCACCAAGTCTCAGGATCCCTAAAGATTATCTGGAGGAGTTAGAATCGAGAAATGTTTCATATCATGAGGTTGAGTCTATAAACGAAGTAAGCAGTAAACTTGATATTCTTTATTGTACAAGGATACAGAAGGAGCGGTTTGCAGACCCGGTAGAGTACGAAAAAGTAAGAGGTATTTATAAACTCAGTAAATCAGTTATGGATGAGTTAAATGTTAAAGATGATCTTAAAATACTCCATCCCCTGCCACGGGTAGATGAGATGGATGAAAGCCTGGACGCTACAAGCTATGCGGTGTATTTTCAGCAGGCTCATAGTGGTATTCCGGTAAGGGAAACACTTTTAGCCACGGTATTGGGCGCTATACAATGAAAAAACTTGAGGTTTCTGCAATTGAAGAAGGTACTGTTATTGACCAGATTGCGAGTAAAAGCACATTCAAAGTTGCTAATATATTGAACATCCAGGATATAGATCAGGTAGTGCTGATTGGGTTCAATTTATCGAGTAAGAAGCTGGGCAGGAAAGGTATTATAAAGATTGGAGGAAAACTTCTTACCCAGGAGGAAGTAAATAAGATTTCATTAATTGCTCCGGATGCCACTGTGAACATTATCAAAGATTCTGAAGTTGTAAAAAAGTTTAAAGTTGCTATACCGGATTCTATAGAAGAATTTCTGAAATGTTTTAATCCTAATTGTGTCAGCAATCATCAGAAGATACAGAGCAGATTTCACGTAATAAATAAAAATCCGATAAGGATAAGATGTCACTATTGCGAACGTCATATGGGCGAGGATGATATTGAGTTGGTTTAAATGTTTAATCCAAATTATCTGAAGAAATATTAAAAATTAAATCTGGTTTAAGAATGGAGGGGAATATGGCAGGCACAATTAATGAGAAAAAACTAAAGCAAGATATTCATAAGAAGAATTTGTTAAGAAGAGAGATTGAGAAGCATTTGGAATCTGTCTCTCGATGGAAAGATAAACTTATTAATCTGAAAAGTTTTAAAGGGCAGAGAAAATATGCTGATTCAATTAAGCGCTGTATCTCTGAGATTGAAAGCCTTCGTGCAAGCCTTAACAAGATGAATGACGTTATGGATAAACGTATACGTGAGGTGGGGAAGTTTTCAGATTCTGAAGTAAAGGAGTTTAGCTCGCAGTTAGAGCGGAAGATTAGTGATATTGAAGCCGGCAATGAATCAGAGGGAAAGGACGTGTCTAAAAACAAAGATATTGAGGAGATTAGGAATGCACGGGCAAAGCTTGCTGAACTAAAAGGAAAGGGTAACGTGCAGGAGAAGATAGAAAAGGCAAAGGGGAAGAAAAGTGAGGATATTGAAGAGGTAGAGCGGGCTACAGGGAAAATAATAAAACTGAATAGACAATTAAGAAAGGTCAGAGGAGGCGCTAAAGGCGGAGAGGATGAATCTGCTTCTGCTTCAGGAAATCAGGACGAACTTCTTTATACCCAGGAACTTAAACGTATCGTACGTGAAAAAGCTATTTATGGTTAGCAAGATGTAGTTGTATAAAGAGAAGGAGTCTGGTCAAAATATTTTCTTAATGTACTATAGATTAGATTGTTTATGATTTGAGAACTGGGCGGAGAGGGAGTCGAACCCTCACCCCCTTGCGGGGAAGGGATTTTAAGTCCCTCGTGTCTGCCATTCCACCACCCGCCCATTAAATCATAAAGAAATGGAGGCGGCACAGGGATTCGAACCCTGGATACCGGATTTGCAATCCGCTGCCTTAGTCCACTTGGCCATGCCGCCTTAATTCAATTATATCCTGGATTATCTATAAATGCTATCGGTATGATTACCCGCATGGTTGACCTGAAGGGCAAATTCACTCGAAATGTTATAGAATTTCAGATACGTTATAAACAAGGGTAAGATTATATAAAAATCATTTTTAAAGTGTCAAGGATATTCCAAATAACCCGGCCTGATTCTTCTAATTATTTACTAATTGATTGATTTTTAGATGGATTGTGTTATGTTAAAGACACTATGGAAAATTTAGAAAATCTAAAACCAGAGATTGGAGAACTTGCTAAAGAGCATAATCTATTGTTGGTGCTTCTCTATGGTTCACAGGTAAAGGGGAAGGTGAACAAAGATAGTGATATTGACATAGCTGTTTTGGGAGCTAAACCGATTTCTACTGATGATCTGATTACCTTAAATAATGAATTTGCACAAATTTTTAAAGCATACGAAATTGACGTGAAATCCTTGCATAAGACAGATCCTTTGTTTAGATATCATGTGATGCAGAATTCTGTCCTTCTTTATGGCCGAAGTTATGACTTCTTAACCTTTAAGTCATACGCATTCCGAAGTTACCACGACAGTAAAGACCTTTTCAGACTAAAAGAAACATTAATCAAAAAACGGATACGAAGTTTTAATAATCTACTTTAAATTAGATGATTGATAGAGAATTTATACAGGAAAAGATAAACCTTATTACTCGCGATCTGAAAAGATTAGAGGCTCTTTCTGATCTTTCTATTGATCAAATCGCAAAGGATTTTATGAAATTTGCTGCACTAAAGAACATTCTGATGGAAACCATTGGCAGGGCCATTGATATTAACCGACATCTTATTTTTGAAATGTCTGGGCCTGAAACGGAAGCGCCAAAGACTTATCACGAAACTTTCTTACTCCTTGGAGATTTAAAAATCCTACCAAAAGACTTTGCAGAAGAAATTTCTAAAAGCGCTGGATTAAGAAATGTAATTGTCCATGAGTACAACAATCTGGACAAAGCAATAATCTACAATAAAGTGGGAGATGCTATAAACCAGTATGTTAAATATTGTGACTATGTCATGAAAATATTGAAGTAGGAACGATCCCACTAACTCGGGTTAGGCAGGGTTCTTTCAGCAACAGTTGGAAATCGTATTCGTTAGTGTCAGTAGGGCGCTATCTTGATAGTTTTTGGGATTTCCGTTTTTAATTTACAGAAGGTAGAGGCGAACGGTAGCCTGCCCGACGGCAGTTTGGCGGGTTCTCCCCTACAACTTTTTTATTGTGTTTGATTCAATTGGCTTGCAATTAATTTGATCATTTCCTGAGATTGGAATACTTCGTTAAATCTTCCCGAGATGGTTAAAGAGTTTTTAAATTCATTTAAGGCGTTGTTGAGATCATTATTCTTATAATGTGCCATTCCAAGATGATATCTCATTGTAGGCGAGTTTGGTCCTAATTCGACTGCAGATTTCAGGTTTTCGATTGCTTTTATAAAGTCGTTTCTTTTAAAGTATACCCAACCTAATGTGTCCAGGATTGATGCATCCTTTGGGGCTAACT
>CAKKPF010000078.1 GCA_919901575.1 Candidatus Brocadiaceae bacterium | reverse complement strand
AGGATAGGAGAAAAAGATGTCAATCAAAAAAGGGAAAAGGTTGCTCGATGAAGTGAAAGATATAATGAGGCTTAAGCATTATTCCATCCATACAGAACGATCATACTGTGATTGGATCAAACGATATATTCAATACCACCGAATGACCAGTAGAGATGATTTAAAGGACGGTGAAGGAAAAATAGAACAATTTTTGACCCACCTTGCCGTGAAATCCGGCGTTGCCCCTTCTACCCAGAACCAGGCTATGAACGCACTTGTATTTTTGTACAAGAAAGTTTTAAAAGTATCATTAAAAGAAGAGATTAACGCTATACGTGCACAGAAGAAGACGAATATTCCAGTAGTCATGACTCGTGAAGAGGTTCGTCAAACAATAAATTATATTGAAGGCGCTCCTCAACTTATTGTCAAATTGTTGTACGGCAGTGGGATTCGTATTATGGAGGCAGTAAGACTTCGAATTAAGGATATCGATTACCAGATGAAGCAATTAACGGTACGTTCAGGGAAGGGCGCGAAGGACCGCGTGACGACTTTTCCTGGTTCTATGGTTCCCCTATTAGAAAATCATTTAGAAAAAGTAAAAATTTTACACCAGCAGGATTTAGCGCAAGGATACGGCGAAGTATATTTACCTTATGCGCTCGAACGTAAATATCGAAATGCAAATAAAGAATGGGGATGGCAATATCTTTTTCCTTCGCGGGAACTATCGACAGATCCAAGAAGCGGCAAAGTTCGGCGACATCACGTTGATCCTAGCGTGGTCAATAAAGCCATTAAAGTAGCCAGTAAGAAGTTAGGTTTAAAAAAACAGATTAGCGCACATACCTTCCGCCATAGTTTTGCAACACATCTTTTAGAACGTGGCACAGATATTCGTACTATTCAAGCATTGATGGGCCATAAGGACGTCTCCACTACTATGATCTATACTCATATCTTACAGCAGGGAGGGCACGGAGTACTTAGTCCTCTTGATGATTTGTAGGGTTTGAGTGTGTGGGGTCACATTTGCCATGTATGTTTTTGTAGTTCTTCTAATTGTCTTCCGGATATTTTGCGTTTTATAGGTATATCGTTCTTTCCGGGTTTCATACAATTTCTTTACTGCGGTGAACAAGTTATTATAAAGTTTCTGGATAACACCACTATTGTGATGATATCTGGAAAAACTACATTACTGCTTTATGGAAAAGCAACGGGAAAGTTCATGTAATTTACATCCCTGTAAACATAAACATAATTTCAAGATGCGGCATAATCTTTGTGCTGTTTGAACTGAATGAAACAGAATAATAAATCCATATATTATTGAAGTCAAGGTAAAAGAGGGGCTAGGCCTGCCTTAGTTTTTTCAATATCTTTTCATAATCCGAATGAGAGCCAACCCAAAACCAAATTATTTTACTGTTCTGCTGTATCCCAACAACACGGTAATCTTTTGAAATACGGGCTGAATAAATCGACCTTGTAGAATGTACACGCTTGAAGTGTAACCCTGGATGATAATGGTCTTTTTTAAAATGGGTGTAAGCCTCTTTTGCTTGTTTATGAATTTCCTTTGGCAGTTCCGTAAATAACTTACGAAATTGTTCTGTTGTGTGTGAAGTCATAGTTTGTCAATATCCAGCGGTTTGGTTTTTCCTTGTGTGTGTTCAGTGAGTGCCTCGTCCGCCAGTTTTTCTAATACGTCTTCCGACTCAGCAAACATTCTTTCCCATTTTCCTTCGGATTCCAACTCAGCAATCAACCATTTCGCTAAAACATTTTGCTCAATTTCCGGCAACTTCGACGCCTCTTTAAATGCTTTTTCAAGAAGTTGTGTCATAATTCACCTCCGATAATTTATTAACGTTCCTGTAAACATAAACATAATTTCAAGATGCGGCATAGTCTTTATGCTGTTTAAACTGAATGAGATGGAATAATAAAGCCATATATTATTGAAGTCAAGGTAAAAGAGGGGTCAGGTGAGCGAATAAAAACAGGTGACACCTTATTACCTTATCATGCGGAGATACATAATTCACCAAAGGTGTTGTGATATAATGATTTATAAAAGTTTCTTCATCTTACCTGCCAGAAAGAAGGAGCCGGTTATGCAGATCAGGTCGTCTTTTATTGCAATCTTTTTGGCTTCTTTCAGCGCCTCATCAATATCTTCAATAACCATTGGTTTTTTGCGGTAAAAACGTTTTGCCGTAACGGCCAATTGCTCAGGTTCCGCTTCGCGGGGGTTGCCTGTTCTTGTAAGGATTAAGCCGTCGGCAACACAGGCTATTTCTTTAAGGATGCCTTCAATATCCTTGTCTGCTGACAAGCCTATTACCACTATTAATTTCTTAAAAGAAAAATTCTCTTTTATTGATTCCCTCAATATCTTCATTGAGGATACCGTGTGTGCCGTATCCAGCACAACTAAAGGGTTTTCTGATACCACTTCAATCCTGGCCGGGCACTTAACCTTTGCCAGTGCATTTGTGACCATTTCATTGTCATTCTTTATTACACCATTCTCAGATAAAACCTCTAATGTTCCTATTGCAGTAGCACAGTTTTCAACCTGGTGACGTCCGACCAGGGGTAAAAAGATGTTTTTGTATTTATTTTTCCATGTTTGTATTTCACACTCGGTTCCATAAACCCCGTTCCTCTTAGTTACTTTAATATTGTTAATCAGGATATCCTTCCCAACGAGATACAGGCGGGCATTCTTTTCCTTACATGTCTTTGAAATTACTGAGAGGGCTTCCGGTTCCTGTGCTGATGAAATAACGGGAACACCTTCTTTAATTATTCCCGCCTTTTCGTATGCTATCCTGTCCAGCGTATGCCCCAGCCTGTCCGTATGGTCATAGCCAACAGGTGTTATCACGGAAATCTCAGGCAAAATAATATTAGTCGAATCCAGTCTTCCCCCCATGCCGACTTCCAGGACTGATATGTCTACTTCCTTCTTTTCGAAATATAGAAATGCAATTGCGGTGACTATTTCAAAAAAGGTGGGCATAAGGATTTGATTTTTAACCATTATTCTGTCTATATACGGCTTGAGTATGTTTATCAATTCTACAAACATCTTCTGAGAAATCATTCTGTTATTGACCTTCATCCTTTCCTCCAGATATATGAGATGAGGCGAGGTGAAAAGGCCGGTTTTCAGTCCCAGATCCTTCAAGATAGAGGCAATGATTATGGACGTAGACCCCTTGCCTTTGGTGCCCGTTATGTGGACACATCTTCTCTTTTTATGAGGATTTCCCACGAACGCCATCATCTCTTCCATCCTCTTGAGGTCAAAGGTGGAGGTGTCATATTTATACTGTGTAAGCTTTTCGTAATCTATGGTTTGCAGCAGGAATTCTTTTGCCCGCTTATAAGAATTGAAAGGTTTGGATTTCATTGAATATATTAATTTCTAAGTTAAACGGGACACACCCGCCAAAAGGCACGTCGGACAGGCATCTGTGTCACAATTATAAAACGTTTTTTATGTAAATTGTATGTTAAAGATTTTAATTGCCGGCAATGATATGTTATCATACTTCTTTAATATATCAAGAAGGAGGAAATATGAAGAAGACTTAACCACTCTGGACTTTCAGTCCAGAGTGGTTAAGTAAATATACCCTTATCTTATCTCATTATTAATGCTGTGTATTGCACATAACAACAGGGTTCGGCGGCGGCCACGCAGTCCGCTGGAATGATTGGCTAGGCGATTCTTTCTTTGATGTTCTTACGTAATACATATATAATACCGAATAGATGAAGTTATTGTCGATTTCACAGAACAAGCTCTAAATAGCCCCCCTCCGCGTAATGTATTTGAACTCAGGTGTGCTATATCACCACAATCATCAGGTGTTCTCCGATTCAACACCTGCTATGTCGTGGATATTTTTGAGCCATGCAGTCAGCATATATTTAAAATTTTTGCCTGGGGATCGGTCATTTTGACGTTGGTCAGGCAGATCACAGGAGAATTTTATGTCATTTGAAAATTTGGGTCTTCGTCCGGAAATACTGACCGGAGTTAAATTTCAGGGTTATATTGAGCCGACACCTATTCAGAGGCAGGCCATTCCGGTCATTATTCAGGGCCGGGACATTCTCGCCGGGGCGCAGACGGGCACGGGCAAAACCGCTGCTTTCACGCTGCCGCTTCTACATCTTTTAAGCACTCAGGGTCATCCCGTCGGTCATCGTCCGAGGGCTCTCGTTCTGGTACCGACTCGCGAACTGGCGGCTCAGGTCGGCGAAAGTGTCGAGACTTACGGGAAGGGCCTGCACATACGTTCAACTGTTATTGTTGGAGGTGTCGGCATTAATCCCCAGATAAAAAGCCTGCGCCAGGGCGTTGACATAGTCATCGGTACTCCGGGCCGTCTTCTCGATCTTGCCGGCCAGAAAGTTCTCGATCTTTCGCGTATTGAAGTGCTGGTTCTTGACGAGGCGGACCGCATGCTGGATATGGGCTTCATTCATGACATCCGTAAAATTATTCGCATGGTGCCTAAGAAGCGGCAAACTTTATTTTTTTCCGCAACTTACTCGAAAGAGATCAAAGCGCTGGCAGATACCATTCTCTACAACCCGAAGTTGGTTGAAGTGTCACGCCAGAATACGGCACCAGAAACCGTTGATCAATGTGTTTTCCACGTGCCAAAGTCCCACAAATGCAAATTGCTGTCTCATCTTATTATAGAAGGCGATTGGAATCAGGTGCTGGTGTTCACCAAGACTAAGCACGGCGCCAACCGTCTGGCCCTGCAGTTGAAAAAGAACGGCATAATGGCGGCTGCCATTCACGGCAACAAAAGTCAGTCGGCGCGGACGCTTGTTCTGGCGGATTTCAAAGCCTGTAAAGTGCGCGTTCTGGTTGCCACGGATATCGCCTCTCGAGGTCTGGATATCGATCGCCTTCCGCACGTGGTGAATTACGATATGCCGAATATCGCGGAGAACTACGTGCACCGCATCGGCCGCACCGGTCGTGCCGGCAGCACAGGAGAGGCGATTTCTCTGGTGACGGACGACGAGGCTGAACTGCTGCGCGCTATTGAACGCCTGATGAAAAAGGTGATTCCGGTCAAACATATCGAAGGTTTTTCGGGGTCGGCGAAAGTTCCGGATAAGGACGAGACTGCCGGGGTTGAAGCGCATAAACGCCGCCGCGGCGGTAATAAAGGCGTCTTCCGGGGTGGCAAGCCACGCGAGTTCAAAGGCAATAGTGGTGGCGGGAGACGTAGAAGATATCCTAAGCGATAAGATGCTTACGACGGATGGTTTGAATCACTTCGTCGAACTGTTGAAGAAAACGTGATCGGTCACGCATCTTTAGCGGCAGAGGCCCGCCCGCTATCTCTCCTGCGCTACGAAGGGATGACAACAGGTTCCGAGTAGCGACGGCCTGACCGATGTTGTTTTCCGTGAACGGCTTTCCGGTTGGACCAATTACACGTGCGCCTTCCTTCAGGCATCGGCTCGCAAGCGGAATGTCAGCGGTGACCACGATGTCGTGAGGTTGCACGTGTTCGACAATCCAATCATCGGCCGCGTCGAATCCGCCCTCTACAACTTCGAGTGCAATCCATAGTTCATTCGGAACTCGCATCCAGGAGTTGGCCACCAATGTGACATCAAGGCGATATCGGCTTGCGACACGGTACACCTCCGGTTTGACCGGGCACGCATCAGCATCGACAAAGATGTGCAGCAAACTAAGACCCTCCCATCACCCCCGAAAAATTGTGTCTGTCCCTGATTCGTATTCTCATATGTAGATTAAACAGGTATGGCGTCCCCTGATTCAAGGGTTACGATACAGTTTTGTATCTCTTCCAATGTATTTTTTTTATTTCGTTTTCTTAGTGATCTCTGTGCCCGCCTGAACGACGCAGTCGGGCAGGTCTTTGTGTGATTACTTTTTTAGATGCTATACTTTTCTACATTCCCAATCTCATTTTCAGTCATTATCCTTTTGCGTGGCGATGTATAAGCACTCGACTTTCTTTCTTGCCCAGGGTGTTTTTCGCAGGAACTTGAGGCTGGACTTCACAGAGGGATCGCTGTTGAAACACCGGATATCGATGCGTATGCCCAACTCGTCCCAGCCATAATGCTCAACCAGGCTGTTAACGATTTGTTCCAGGGTTACACCGTGCAGAGGGTTATTGGCTTGTTGTTCACTCATGATCCGGGCTTACTCCTTCTATTTATGTTTCTATCTCTGTTTATAACGTAGTCAATCAGCCGACTTCTTTCAGGTTAAGTTACCTTATATTTAAAACCTGCTTAGTTTTTGAATACTACTTCCTGCCTTTTCTTTTTTCAATTGAATAAAATAAAATAATCTCATATTAAAAATGTTCAGGCTCAAACCTAACCTATTGACAAGAAAGAACCTTCAAAATGATTTGATAACATTTTCTAACAAGAAGAATCGAGATCACATTTCTTAATATACAAGATTAATTCATCTTGATTTTAGTATTTGATCTCGCTAACATCTCTAACAACTACACGATCTACCAATTTGATATACCATCAGATTATGGATATGCTTTTCATAAATCAGGTTTATGCTTACAAAAAAGTAAGTGTATGAACTTTTACACTGCCATACCATAAAGTAATAAGCTGGTTTTTCTGAATATCATTACAATAATGGTGTTATCCGGAAACTTTATAAGAACTTGTTGAACGAATACAAGGGGTATTAATTTTTTCAAAAGATTATTATTTTAATATTCCAAAAAAATGCAAAATAAATTAGTATGGAAAGAACTACCGCTACATCAGAAAATTAAATATATTGCGGAAATTGTTGCTATCTGTGTAGGTATCTTTTTGGTAGGTTTAAACACATATCAATTAAAACTTATTCGGGAAGCTAACAAAATAAACTTATTATATTTTAAATCTTCGTTTTTGTTAGATATTGACAGTAAAATTATTAACTATGAAGACACATTACCTCTTATTTTAAGACTAAACATTTCAAACATTGGGAAAGAAAGTTTTACACTTTATTCATGGTTACCAAAGTTGTTTCTACCCAATTCTGAAATGTTCGAAGACGGATCTAAAATAATAAATAGTTCTTTAAATAAACAAAACAAAAACACATCTACACCTTTTGGTAATATAAGAAACGGTATTATTCTAAATATTAAAGAAAATTGCATAATGGAAATAACTATTAATAATGATATTGTAGTTAACTCTAAAACAAATGATACCTTACGTCCTACTTATATTATTTTTCCTATAACATTAAAAGGTAAACAATATGAAGAAAATAAAACTCTTATTATAAGGTTAGCAAGAGATAAAAATAAATCACTTATTATGTCATCCGATCTTTTCGAAAGTAATGACGAAAAACTCCTTTTTATAATGCAAATAGAACGGGCACAATTAGGAGTTGCTGAATGGGACGCACTCATCACAAAAACCAAAAAATAGATGATCAGAATCAAGCCTAGCCCCTTGACAAGAAGAAAATCAACAAAATAATTTGATGACATGTTTCTAAAAAAATAGTTTTAAAAACTATAATTTTTCGATTTTTATTTCATCACGTACATTTTTTTTATTTGGACAGAATAGCTCCTGAACATCATCAATAACAGACGCAGGCTCCGAATATTGTGTTTATTCATATTATGAAAGATTTTCATAAAACCAAAAATCTTTGATAGCAACCCTCGTTCCGGTAAAAAAAGGCCGCTTCTCGCAGTCTGGTTGAACCGATGGTTAGGTGCCGTTTTGCAAATCAGCCTTCTTTTAATATATCTATAACTGACGTAACAATTGAGTTAAGTATATTACCTTTCAATTTACCTACTTCTGAAATTATTAATCTGTCGTTTGCGGTAAAAAGTTTTCCAGGGCGTGCAAAACTGGTAGCTCGTAAAGAGCCTGTTTGGAAATCTTGATTTGATAATTCAACAGCTTTTGGGTCAATATATCGTTTACTTGTAACTTGGCATAGAATCCAATCTCCTTTCCCAGATGGTGCTAAAACTACAGATGGGCGTAACTTTGACCGTGATAAATCAGAAAATGGGAAAGGTATTAATACTACTGAGCCTCTTGAAGGTGTTGCCATGCCTCATTCTCCTCTGGACGGTTCCAATCTTCTGCAAGGGCTGCTTCACTTAATAGAGCCTCTTCATTAACATGGATTAATGGTTTTTCCTCCAGTATCATTACTAATGCCCTGCAGGATGATGACAATTTTACTGGTTCTGACAAACTAATATGGCCTTTTTGATCAATTGTTGCTTCTATTGTACGAATCATATCGACACCTCCTCTACTTTAATTACACATTTGATTTTATCTTTACACCTAACATTAATTCTTATATTTATTCTACAAATCTGATGGTATATATGTGTGGCATGAAATATTGCAGATTGTAGATATTCCAGGGTTTATAATACTCAAGTAATTATCAAAATCAAGAAGAAATGTAAACATCAGGATTCACAGGGATATAACAGGCCCGCCAAAAGACGCGTCGGGTAAACCTGCCCCGTCCGAATGGATTCATCCGGGCGGGCGACGGTTTGTTTGGCGGGTGAGATGTGGTTTGGGGTGAGGGATTTTAAACCAGTAATAACAGAAATATGTAAAAGCCATAGTTTTAAAAGTTATAATTTTTCTATTTTTATTTCATCACGTACATTTCTTTTATTTGCACAGAATAGCTCCTGAACATCATCAATAATATAAATAACATTAGAGTTCATGCAAAAAGTCTCTTGATATTTATTATTGAAAAACTAGAAAAACCTCCTGCAGTATCAATAACCTTGTCCAGGTCTTCTCCAAGTTTCATATTTGGCATCATGATCATCTGTGTCCAAATTTTCTTAATATGATAATAGCTCTTTTTCCTTGACAAAAAAATCAGCATGGCTTACAAGATTACCAACATGAAAGACATCTTCGTTGATCTCGGTAAGAACAGTTACAACATAATCATTGATAAGGGTATACTCAGTCAGGTTGGAACCCTCATTTCAAAGGTAATCAGTCCCCGTAAGGCAATTATTGTAACAGATAAAATTGTAGAGCCTCTTTACGGAAACGTTGTCCTGAATAGCCTATCGGGATGTAAATTTGATGTCAAGCTGGTTTCAATAGAGCCCGGGGAAGAGCAGAAGTCTATGGCAAAGGCGGAGGAGTTGTACGAAAACCTGTTTGATCATGAAATGGACAGGAAATCTCTCATAGTTGCATTAGGGGGCGGCGTGCTGGGGGATTTAGCGGGTTTCGTTGCCTCGACATTTATGAGGGGCATACCTTTTATTCAGATTCCTACTACACTGCTGGCACAGGTTGACAGCAGCATTGGAGGTAAGGTTGCTGTCAATCATCCGAGGGGCAAGAATATGATAGGATGTTTCTACCAGCCAAAGGGTGTTTTCATTGATACCGATACCCTCCGGACGCTGCCAAAGGCAGAAATAACTGCGGGTATGGTTGAGGTGATAAAATACGGGATGATTAATGATGCTGCTTTCTTTGAATATGTAGAAAAGCATCTTTCAGAAATCATGAAGCTTGATCCTGCCGTATTAGAAGAGATTATATACAACTCCTGCAAGGTTAAGGCGCACATCGTGGAACTCGATGAAAAGGAAGAAGGACTGAGGGCTATCTTAAATTACGGGCACACCATTGGACATGCACTGGAGGCCCTGACATCATACAAGAAATACAGGCATGGCGATGCGGTAGCTATAGGGATGATATATGCAAGCAAAATAGCCATGGAAATGAATCTTGCAGATGAGTCCGTATTAAAAAGACAGGAATCGCTGTTTGTGAAATTGGGCTTGAGCCTTAAAGACACGGAATTGAACCCGGATGATATTGTCAGTATATTATATCAGGACAAGAAAACAATTGGTGGAAAGCTGAGGTTTGTTCTCCCTACCGAAATCGGAACCGTAGTAATTGATGACAGGGTAAATGAAGAAACTATCCTGAAAGTCCTTACCTCTAACTAACGAAATGCGACTAGGTTTTTC
>CAKKPF010000077.1 GCA_919901575.1 Candidatus Brocadiaceae bacterium | reverse complement strand
TTAATAGTTCGGAGTATGGGAGAAAAGATGGGAGGCAGAGGCAAAAAGATTGACGATTTGGGATTGAAGAATTTAGGTATTGAGAAATTAGTGGCTTCGTAGCTAAACTATTTTACCTTCTCGTCCACATAATCCAGGAGTATTCTTGTCAGGTTAAAATTGTGTGTTCCGTATTTTGTAATTAAATTAACAATTCCTCCTGTCTTTTCAATGAATGTGTCTAAATTAGATTGCTCACCTGCTTCCTTTTTCTTATTACTCTCAGCATCTGACTTATTTTTGTAAAGAAAGTTACCATCTTCATCTAATGATTGGACACGACGGTTGAATTCTCTCAATCTATCCTTAATAGTCTTTGTCCAGGCATTGTATAGTTTTCCATAATCATCATTATGACATTCTATACAGTATTCCTTTACTCCTTTAAATTTTAGACCCTCATCATCATATTTATGGCAGTCTTCACATTTAACTGCCCTGGACATCATATCGGGTACGGGGGTAATCTCTTCAACTTCTATTTTTCCTCTTAAATATTCAGATGGCTCCATGTGGCATTTAACACATGCAATCTTTTCCTCAGAAGCATGGTGGCATTTACTGCAATTGAGGTTGTATTCCACAATACCGGCGTCATTCTCATGACTGATTGAGTGGCATTCTTTGCATGACATATTTTGTTCGGGATGCTGCGAGTGCCTGAATGATACAGTCCATGAAAGACTGTCCTTCCTTTCTATATCTAAATTATGATACTTGTCCAGGTCATCTTTGTGACACTTTACGCAATCTAAATCCGGCGTTGTATGGTGGCATTTAACGCAATTGATTTCTTCATCTTTCATAGATGCATTCGGGTCTTTAACATGACATAATCCACAATCAACGTCACTTTCCACCGTAAACCCGTGTATAAATTTCTCCTCTTTATATTTCATGGGATTCCCATCAATATCATTATGGCATCTTTTACACTCAGATACTTTTAATTCAACATGATGACATTTAAGACAGTTTTCTTTTTCGATTATCAGTTTACCATGCCCCTCAGTATTAACCTCGCTATCGTCGTGACATAATATACAATCCATGTCCTGCTTGAACGAATGTGACCTATGTTTAAATATTTCATCCTTTTTAAGTGATTTAAATTTATTTTCATATGCCATATAATTAACATGGCACCTTTCCGTACAGGAATCTGTTTTCTTTGTAAGCATCTTTGACTGAGCATGCCCAATCTCACCTAATATCTCTGCGGCAGAAGCATTCCTGCCTTCTGAAAGAAGAGATAAAAGAAATAAAGCCCCAAGTAAACTAATACTTAATACGGTTTTGCGCATATAAATTCTTTCCTACTCCGACCAGATATAGTAAACGCAATGTAGGGGTTTAAGATTTTAAACCTCTACTAAACTGAATGTATTATTCCAAACGTTGTATACTGTGATTAATCAAATCCTTGACATATTTAATATTGTGCACCCCATAGCTTCCATCTTTTACAATCAAGTCATAATTATACCGGGATCCGTCAATCAGTGATTCTGGTACTCCCTGCTTTTGAGATTCTGTTAGCAAATCCGATAACGAGTTTAACATCCTTGTAATATATTCCTTCTGCTCTGCCATTGTTTTGTCAAATCCCTTCTCATGGCAGGTATTACATATTATCGGGTCTACGGCCATATCTTTGTCTTTGTGACATGCTGTGCAGTTGACTGTAGCAAGATACATCGGGTCAGGACTTTTCTCTACTCCCCATCCACCGCCACCTGCATAAACTTCTCTTTGCAATGAATAAGGCTCTTTCTCAAAAACGTCTGATCCTATTTTATAATTTACAGAAACATCACCTGGTTTTGCACCACTGGTCATGCCTGAAACTTTTGTAAAATCTTTACCATTATTATCAATATCTCTCATAGACAAGATATTGTAAACGTATTCATCTCCCCACTTATGGGAAATTTCATCATGACACGGAGAGCATGGCACCTTATGTTTCTTCACATGATCGTTGTGCATCCTGTCTGCACCCTCATATTCCTTTGGAATTTTCGTATGGCAATAGTAGCAATTCTTCTTTTCAACATTATTGCCTCTGTGGATAGTCTCAAAGTGACAGTTTGTGCATTCTACTTTCAGTTCCTTCTCAAATTTTAAATGATCAAATTCCTTCTCATATATCATAACCTTTATCTGCACGTCTTTATGGCACAACGAACAATCATCAACTTCCTTTTTATCATTTGCGGTAAGTAAAGGGGTTTCACCTTTTATGAAATGACAGACAAAACACGCATTTTCATCTATTCCAAAATGTCTTGTTTCTACTCCTTCCTGTACCTCTCTGCCCATGTAAGAATGGCACCCGATACAACGTAATCTGAGATTAGTTGGGAATTCTTTCAGGTGTGTTTCATGCTTAAAAGAAAATACCTCCTTGTATTTCGAAAACTCAGAGGTAAGTTTCTCAACAGGATGACAATCTGCCTTTGTACAGTTACTATCCTCAATTTCCACAGACAATGTCCTGCCGCTACCATCATGTGTGTGACAATTCAGACAGCCGGTATTACAGGAAACAGTTTCCTTCGAGGTATTATAAGACGGCTTTATACTGTGACATCTTGCGCAGAATTCGGGAGAACCCGGCTTATGTGCAGCTACTATAACTAACGTAACACAACATATGAAAGAGAGGACGGTTACTACGGACAGTATTATGACACTCTTTCTATCTCTTTTTCTAATATTCTCAAGCATAACATGTGTTTTGCCACGTATTATAAGGGCGTATAGCAACCTGCCCGAATAGGTACCCGTCCGAACGGCATTGCCGGGCGGGCAGGCGGGTACGCCCCTACTATTGTGAACTCTTCGGTAACCCCAATTCCAACTCTGCCTTTGCGAGCAACGTTTTGTTTGTTCTATTAAAGTTCGTCCTGAAAAGAACAGCCTCCATCTCTTTCACACCATTCTCACCATCTATATCAAACACGAAACTATATATCTTTTTCACTCCCGGTTTCAGTTGTGTATTCAGTTCTACAAACATACTCTCCTGTTTAGAT
Organism: Candidatus Brocadiaceae bacterium; assembly: GCA_919901575.1. Lineage (GTDB taxonomy): Bacteria > Planctomycetota > Brocadiia > Brocadiales > Scalinduaceae > Scalindua. The sequence continues at coordinate 14,674 of CAKKPF010000077.1, read as the reverse complement.
TTGACTATTCTCCCAAAGTTGTCCTTGAGGTTGATCAGCAAAAGAACTTCTTTATATCCGTATTTTCCGGTAGGAATGGAGTGGTTAACCTTAGTATTCAGGATTTCTACTTTACCTTTAATCTGTTTGTTGCTGTTACTTATTTCAGTAAATGTTAATTCTATAAAATCTTTATTATTCTTTAAGGCGCTTAAACTGGAAAAAGTGTGTGCCTTTCCTTCCTTCCGTACATGTAATTTTTGCCACGGTTCATCCTGAATCAGCTTACGCCTGACGGCAGGCATATGGCAATCCTGGCATGTTTCATCGTTGTCGGCCACATACATTAAATACTCTTCAAATGTGTCAACATGGCATTTGCCGCAAAGTTCACCGCTTTTAAACAATTCCTCTTTCTTCTCTATAGGATGTGGAGATATTCCCGAATGCGGGCCTGCGAGTGTGCAATCCACAGTAAGATGACATCCATGGCAATCAACACCATCCTTTAGATTATAATCCCTTGGCGCTATTTCATCATTTTCCAATAATGTAAATATCGTTTCCGGCACGTGGCATCTGATACAAAACTTAAATTCATAATTGTTGGTAGAAACTCTGAACTCTTCACTAATGTAACTCTGCGAATGCGATGACTCCACCCATTCATTATAGATGTCAACATGACAATCACCACATTTATGTGATCCAGGAAATTCCGCTCCCCTCTTAACGAGTTCGGGATGCAGATTTTCGATTATACAGCCTGAAGATATGGCCATAATGGCAATTACAATCACCATACTAATCACGCATGAAAAGGGCTTTGTACCCGGATGTTTATAAACCATTGTTATTGAAGATATTTAGTTAAACCCAGCACAAATATCATTAATATATTAATAATGACTATGGAGAAAAAGATTGGCTTCTTCCATAATCTCCTTTCAGTATTTCTATCCAGAAACGGGACACTGATAAATGTTATTGCATAGATTACTAAAATGCTGACATACCAAACCCTATTATTAATTAAACTGGAAAGATGATAAAATGGGAGCAAAAACCACGGGGGTTTGGTTTGAAACGAGGCAAATTCATCAGTTGCTTTCTGGAAGGACTCCGGGAGAAACAGCACCCCAAGCATGACGGCGCTTATAAAAAGAAAAGTTATTAGAGTGTGTCTGAGTATCTCGTTAGGATAAAAAGCCTCCAGTTCTTCTTCACTTCTACCTTTACTGTAGTCCGCCATGGATTAAATAGAACGCTCCCACCAAATGACAAGTCGGGCAGGGATTTCCGCAGATGAGCGCAGATAAAATTATTAATGAAGGTGGATTCGCTTCGCTTAATCCACCCTACATGTGACGAATATATGCTACGAGGTAGGGTGGATTAAGGCCGATAGGCCGAATCCACCAATAATAGATTTTTCGATTTTACAATGGTTCTGAAACACCTGTTCTGCGTATCATTAAAAAATGAAATCCCATTATAATACACATCATTATTGGTATACAAGCAATATGCAATGCATAGACCACGACAAAACTACGGCTGGAAACCATTCCGCCATCATTATAGGCCCCCACAATATGATCGGTCACCATAGTCGGCATTGCAACTTCACCACCAACAGAACTTACTCCCCAATATGACAGACTGTTAGCAGGAAGACAGGTACCTGTATAACATATAATCAACGTTAGCACCAGCAGCAATGCGCCTGACACCCAGTGAAGTTCTCGCGGGTTTTTGTAGAGACCCTTAAACAATATCCTAAACATGTGTACAAATAACGATACTATCATAAAGTATGGAGCTACGGCATGTACCTTTTGTATTAACCATCCATAGGAAACAGCATGTCTTATGTACTGAACACTATTAAATGCCTCACTGGCAGAAGGTACGTAATAAAAGATTAAAAATATACCAGTACCAACCTGCATTAAAAATGCAATTAATGCAAATCCTCCCATACAGCGAAACCAACTAATCCCCCTTGGTATCAACTTTTTTGTTACGTTTTTCTCAATTACCTCTTCAAGCTGAAATCGTTCTTCAAACCAGACTTTGGTCTTATTCTTTACATTTTTCCACATAGCACAACGCACCGTCAAGTACATCAATCAATTCGTCAATATTATTTTCAGTAATTATCAGGGAAGGTTGAAATGCCAGGACATTGCGGTTGGCGCCTGTCTTTCCAATGAGAACGCCTTTATCTTTCATATATTCCAGGATTGTGTCTGTTTCCTGTACGGCAGGTTCTTTACCTTGATTATTAACAAGTTCTGCTCCCAGCATCAACCCCTTTCCCCTGACATCACCAATTAACGTATGTTTGTCTTGAAGTGCCTTTAACTTTTCTTCGAGGTATACGCCCATAGTTTTAGCATTATCAATCAGATTATATTTGTTTATTACGTCAATGGTCGCTAACGCCGCCACGCTCGTAACAGGATTACCACCAAATGTAGATGCGCCTGGTCTTGTATAAGATGCCGCAATTTTATCGGATGTGATAAAGCCGCCAACCGGCGTTCCATTAGATATTGCCTTGGCGAACGTCATAATATCCGGTTCAACACCTGAATGTTCAATGGCAAACATCTTACCCGTTCTCCCAAAACCAGTCTGTACTTCGTCCGTTATAAGCAGTATCTCATACTTGTCCAGTATCTCTTTCACCACTTTAAAGTACTCGTCAGGAGGCGTAATAATACCGCCATTACCCTGGATAGGCTCGGCAATAAATGCCGCAATCTTTCCAGATGTAGATGTTTCTATAACCTTTTCTATTTGTTTTGCACATTCAATATCACAATCAGGATATTTAAGATTAAAAACACAACGGTAACAGTAAGCGTCAGGCACAAAACTTATACCTCCTACAGGATTAGTATCTGTTCGCCAGAATTTCAGCCCTGTCAGACTCATTGTCAATTTTGTTCTGCCATGCAAGCCGTTATAAAGGGAAAGAAATTCATGCCTTCCTGTGAAAATTTGAGAAAGCAATAATGCACCCTCGTTAGCCTCAGACCCGCTCGCACAAAAGAAACTCTTCCTTAGATTTCCAGGAGCAATCTGCGCAAGTTTTTCAGCAAGGTCAACTATCGGTTGAGTCAGGTATATGGTTGTAGTGTGCTGAAGTGTTTTCACCTGCTCACATATCTTGTCTACAATCTCCGGATGACAATGGCCCGCATTTAATACCGAAACACCGCCATAAAAATCTAGATACCTTTTTTCCTGATGGTCAAAGAGATACTGCCCTTCACCCCTTACAATCTGCATGGGTTCTTTATAAAAGTGGTAAACGCAGGGAATCAGGAATTCCCTCTTTTTGCGAATGATTTCCTGTGGCCCAATATATAATTCTTTATTTTGCATTTTTAATTAAATATGTATGGGCGAACGGCAACGCCCCGCTAAGCGTGGCAAAGCTGAGCTTAGCTCTGCCGTTCGCCCATACCTCTATTTTGACAACATAAGCTGATCGAGAAAAAACCTGGCTTCTAAATTATCAGGATTTATTTCCAATGCACGTTTAAATGTATTTGTGGCTTTTTCTTTTTCGCCAATTTCCTCATAAGCAATTCCTAAATTTATATATCCTTTTTCCAATCCAGGGTTGTCCTTTATAACATTATTAAGGATTTCTATTCCTTTATTAATATTCCCTCCGAGTAACCCTGGTTTGTTAATAAATTTTCTTGCTTCCTCAATATGAGCCATGGCATTGTTATTGTCAAGCTGCAGCGCCATGTTTATTTCTTCCTCTGCCAGGCTCCCGTTCCTCATCCCTGAAAACATACCTGATATTCTGTTTGATATAAGCGCTCCCTTAACCCTGTGCGAGTCTGAAAAATCACTCTTCAGCGCAATTGATTTATCCGCATACGGTATTCCTTCCTCCGCAATAGCAACTCTTTTAGCTTTCAAAGCCTTCTTTACAGAACTTTGTGCAATTTCATAATTCTTCAGGTCGCAAAGACCAAGATGGGCCAATGCAACATAATGAACATACAGATAATTAGAAGGATTCTCCTTGATCAGTTGAAGGAAAATCTTTTTTGCATCATGCAACGATTTCTCGTTATACGTAAGAATCCCATCATTAAGATATTTTTTTGCCTGTTCAAATTTGCCGTTCTCTGCCTTAGAAGTAATAGCGACAAAAGAAGCAATAAGGACAAGAATTAACGAAGCTGTTGTTTTTTTTAATATTATCATATTTTATACTTCTTAGAATAAAGCCGTCTTCATAACTTGCAGAGTACTTCTTGATCGTGTAACGTCCTGAGAATAAGCACACAGGCTAAGACCTCTTGGGCCTTTTTCGACAAGGCTGTTCCATTCCGATTCCGGCAAAGGATAAAAGACTCCCGGGTTCTCCATTAATAAATCCATACGTTCGCGATATAGTTTTACTACTGTCTCAACCAGGTCATCTTCATAATACTGTGCTTCAATTCGAAAGACTTCAACATCTGTCATCAAAAAGGAATTAAGATAAGGCAGCACACATAAATCTGCAGCAAACATAATATGATTCCTGCAATACTGGTCAACCTCTATCTGCCTGATTTCTCCCTTCTCATCCTTAAGTGCATAGTTGATATAACGACATGGTAACCTGCAACTCCCTCTAGCATTAGTTTTGGTAACTAACATTGCCGGCAGGCAATGCTCGAGCAACATACTGGGAAGAGAACCATGCACTATACACTCTACAGAAATGGTTGAATTTTTAGCAAGTTTATAAAGATCATTGAATGATGATTCAATAGATGAGGTAACCCTTTTCACACCTAATTGCTCCAGCATTTTTATAGAACCTGTATTTAAGACATTAAATGAGAAATCAGTAAAAATATCCAGATCAAACCGTTTAGCACACTGCAAAGCGCCCAGATTATGAATGAGTACACCATCTACACCTATATTCGCTGCTATTTCAAAAAGCCATTCAATCTCTGATAATTCCCGTGAAGTGCATATACGCGGTGTCCCGAATACAATCTTTTTGTCTTTATCATGTACCATCCTGGCCGCCTCCAGCAAGGTCTCTTTCGTCCACCCCTCTCCTCTAGCAGGTGATACTTCAGCTCCCAGGTAAACGTAATCAGCACCGGCGTTCAATGATTTTCTTACTGCATTTATTGTAGAAACCTTTACGGCAAGAGACTTTTTGGTTTTTAGATTACCATTAGATGTCTCAAATGGATTGTCATTCAAGTCTTCGGGAGTCAGGTTCTTTTCCACTGCTCCACGGCTTAAAAAAAGAGGTTCTCTGCTTCCTGTATAATCAAATACATTCGACGTTGTATGTGAGAATGCCATTGATGTAGTAAAATCCCTGACTCTATCCTTGTACATTTTCTCAAAATCTTCTGTCTTATGCCAATACGTAAGTGGTGAACTTAAATAATCATCAATAGCTTTTCTGTATAATCCGATGATGGGCTTAAGAAAATCTCCGTGCCGCATCCTTCCTTCTATCTTAAAGGAACTCACCCCAGCCTGAATTAATTCCGGTATATGTTGAAACATACACATGTCTTTCATAGCAAGCAGGTAACCATCCGGCAAGTCCCCAATTTCCTCTCCGGATTTGCTCTCCACTATACTATACTTCCATCTACACGGTTTCATGCATTCACCACGATTCGCACTCTTTCCGAATATTACTCCACTGGAATGACACTGTCCACTCTGACTGACACACATGTCGCCATGAATAAAATATTCTGTCTCAATATCAGCTTTTTCCCCTATTTCTTTTACCTGAGAAAGGGTAATATCACGGGACGTAATAATCCTTGATACGCCAAGATTCTTTAATTCCATTGCCATCTCTACGCTATGCACGTTCATCATTGTACTGGCATGCATTGGTATATTGAGTTTCATTTCATTGACAATGTTGATAACTCCCAGATCATGAACTATTATGGCATCCACATTAATATCCTGAAGATATCTTAGATAATCATAAAGTCCTCCCATTTCTTCATCACTAATCAAATTATTTACCGTTACATAAATCTTTACATTTCGCTGATGGGCATATTCAACTGCCTGCGCTAATTGCCCGTTCGTAAAATTGAAATCAGATCGATGCATGCGCATATTAAACCGTTTACCTGCAAGGTAGACCGCATCCGCCCCTGCATCTATTACAGCCCCTAAGACTTCCCATTTGCCGGCAGGGGCGAGCAACTCTACTTTAGTCTGTGATAGTTTCATATAAATACCTTTCTAAATGAATTGAGTAATCCATCCCTGAATCCCCCTCTTTTCCCCCTTTTCTAAAGGGGGATGCAAGGAGATTTTAAAAGGGGGACTAAGGGGGATTTTTGTATTGGAATTTACTTTAGTATAATCCCGTCTTTACTATTTTCTCATTCTTTACTAAAATATCTGGATTCCTGACACCATCCTGAGTAATACCATAATCTATTGCCGTCTGAGTTGGTGGTATACGAACAGCTTTGTCACGTTCAAACATATTTGGTATAAAAAAGCATTCATCAAGCCTGTGAAATACCACCTGCCCTTCTTCCTCATAATCAACTTCCTTTGATAAACGCTCACAACCTGGCCTATTGCTTTCATCCATTGCAACTACCTTTACTACCATCCTTGGCCCAAGTGGATAGTAATCCAGGTCATATGCAAACGACGCTTCTATTTCCAGGCATAGGCCAAAGAGTGTATTACCGTATCCGGAAATGTGAACTGCTTCCGGATAATATTCCTCCTTGAACCTCTTGTATGCGTCTTTTCCTATTGAAATACCTCCGTAATGCACCCCTTTGATAGACATTCGCTTTTGAGCGCTCATCCGTAAGGCTAATGCATCAAGAACAGGTGGCGTGGTGTATAAGACATCTATTTCCTGTGTCTCTAAGATATCCAACGCCTGCTCCAGGACATGTTCCAGGTAACGCTTGCTTCCGATTGATTCAGGCTGCAGCTTCTTTGCCCACCTCGGGTCAAAATCTATAGAAAAAGGATCCATGCTCCCCATTCTGTTTGCGACATGTCCTACTGCCTTACCAATTATGTGTGGGCCACTTGGCCCAATCCATAACCAGTTGCCTCCTGTTGGGAATCCCCGCATTCCGGCAACAAAAACAAACCAGTCAACAAAAGCGGCATGAAACTCTTCCCTGCAGTAGGCAGTAACTTTGGGCCTGCCTGTAGTACCTGCTGTTTCACCTAGAATAAAATCATTTTTCCGTTTTAAGAATATCTTTGGGATGAAATGTTCAATCGGGTATCTTCTCAAATCATCTTCACACATTGGCCCGAGAATCTTCAAATCATCAAGAACCTTTATCTCTTTTATTGCATTAATCCCCAACTCTTCCTCTTTATCGAGCCAGTATTTACTACCATGGTGAGGATCAAAGTGTATGGAGATAACTACCGGCAGCCATTCATCAGGCGACAAGCCAAACCACTTTGAATTCTGAAATTGAAATGAATCAACTTCTTCTTTTAGCTTTAACATTTACACATCAACCTCGCTTCATCCACCTTTAATGTGGAATTAATTAAATTTTGGTTTAAAAAGTAAAATACATGAAGGCAATATAAACAGGTCTGCGGCTAAAGCGCTTATCATTGTTATGCCGGTCAGTAATCCAAAATATTGAATGGGCTTAAAGCTCGATAGACAAAAAATAAGAAATCCACATGTTGCAACAACGGTAGTAAAAATCAACGCCCTGCCGACGCAGGAGAGCGTTCGTTGTATTGCAAGGTAATAATCCCCGTCTTTTTTTAATTCACTCTTGAAACGGTATAGAAAATGGATCGCGTCATCAACTGAAATGCCTATTGCCACACTCGCAATCATAATTGTCGCAACATCCAGATGTATGCCTAGATATCCCATAACACCCAGTGTAATAGCAATTGGAATCAGGTTGGGTATCATGCTTATCATGCCAATCCGTGCTGATTTTAACAGCAATGCAATGCATATGAAAATCAAGATAAAAGCAAGCGTAAACGTCTTTATCTGACTCTCGATCAGGTATCCCTGCATATCCATAAGGAGAGGCACTATGCCCGTAATCGTACAACCTATACTTAAAGGAAAATTCTCCTTAATAAATCCTTCAATATTCTTTACTATATCCTGATATCTGGAAGAACCAACGTTTTTCATTCTTACAGTAACCCGCCCTTCATTGTAATCTTCTGTGTAAAGGCTTTTGACTATATTGTCTCCATGCAGTGAAGCCAGCTTTACGTAATCAATTGCCTTAGCCTTTGTTATCAGTTGATTGCTCAGCTTATCTTTGTTCAGTAACTCGTTAAGATTTTTCACATAATCCGCTACAGACATACTTTTTGTAACCTCAGGTATTTCTTTTAAATAATCCTGCAAGTTTTCCATCTTAGCAAGGACTTCCGGTTGGAAAACACCTCCGGCATTTACTGCGTTTATGACAATTTCCATGGGAAGAAGACCCATCAAATTTTGCTCAATGTGTTTCGTTGATCTCGATATCTCACTACTTTCAGGAAATGACTCGAAGACGTTTGATTCAGCTCTTGTCTTTGTGATTCCGTAAATTGCAAAACCAACAAATACTAAACTCAGAGTAAAGATATAAATAGTATTCTTTTTAACAAACCTGCCTATAAACCCATATATACCACGAAATTCTCTATTGCTTGTCCCATCATCTTTTTGAATGTTTACGGAAGGACTACTCATCCATCCTGGCAAAAGAGAGAGGATGCCCGGAACAAGGGTTATACACACAAAGAAAGCCATCATTATTCCTGCCGCCATAAATATACCCGTAGTTTTTACAGGTGTTACATCACTAACCATCAATGAAAGGAAGCCAATTGCAGTAGTTAAGCACGTTAAAAAACTAGGCACACATATATGTTTGACTGTTTCCAGTGTGCTCTTTCGGCTGTCTCCAGTAAGCTTAACTTCCTGATAAAACCTGTTAAGGATATGCACAGTAGTTGCCATTGAAATTATGAAGATAAGAGGTATAATCATTCCTGAAACCATATTCGTCTTATTATTAAAAATCACAAACAAACCAACAGCCCATATAATATTAATGCTGATTGTTATAGCAGGAATTAATACGCCGGAAATATTCCTGAACAGTGTTACCAGTATGACGAGCGCTACGGCAAACATTACGGGAGTGAAAGTCCTCATATCCTTTTGCGACATTCGATTCAGTTCTGCATTTACGATAGATGGGCCTGCCAGAAAATAATCTTTTGGTGATCTTTTCACCCCCACCATTCCCTTCTTTAATAATGATTGGGATGATTCATTTTCCGTCTCAATTCCTGCGGTCCTAATTATTTCCCTGGTTTCTTTCACCAGTTTCATCCTTGATTCCGGTGACCCCTTTGCCACTGTAGCTATAATTGCAGTAGTTTCGCCATCACTTGATATCACGTTATTAACGTACATATAGTCACTTAAAACCTCTTCTTTGAAAACATCAAGGACAGATCTCGTATTGTTCTTCTTCATAATTTCTTTAAAGTATGGAGCCGATAACTTATCCTTGTAAACACTTGCCAGGGAAATTACATTCCTGACCCCCTTAACCTCCTCAAGCCTCGTTGCAATATTATTAATTAACTTAATATCCTTATCGCCACAAAGATTATAACCATCAATTGCAATTATAAGAAACTCCTCCTCTCCAAACTTTTCTATGAAGTCATAATAATAATCTAGTTTTGGATCGTCTTGTTTTAACCAAACCTCAATGGAATTATCAGTCTCCACTTTAATTGCATAATATCCAAAGAACCCCGTTAAAAGCCCTATCAGGACAAAAAACAATATACGATATTTCAGTATCATACTGGCAATGCTTTCCATATAAATTAGATCCTTTCTGTCGCTAATTTATGTCCTAAAAATAATTAACCAAAACGTTCATCTTAAGGGCAATTGTTACGTCGCCTTCAATCTGAACCATTTTCCTGAAAAACGCCTGTTGCGGCGTAATTTCCCTTTTTATAATAGACATAAATGTTTCACCATCCATTCGAAATGTTGATGCAGGTACTAACACAGCTTCATCAGACAAGGGGCTAGTATCAGAGTAATTTCTTACAACACGCTTTAAAAGTCCTCTTTCCACAACAATAGACCAACTACCGGTATTGTCTCCCTCAATGTCAAATCTGATAACAGTGTTAAGACTCTCAATCCTGGGCAGTGAACACAAGTTCACTCTGGCAAAAATTAACTCTTCAAAATATTCTACATGAGTTATTTCATTTGTAATCTCAGGCCGGTTTTCAATGTTTCTTGGCTTTATGTCACTCGTCTGGCATTTATTATTATAATTCATTGATTGTATCCTCAAATCAAACGCTATGTTACTCTGCAACACAGCGAAACATGAAAATGGATTCCCTGCGAAAGCAGGTGGTATTACCTCCCTTTCTGAAGAAATCCAGTTGTTTTTAAACCATTTCAGCTTTTTGTAGCGCAAGCCGTTTTCTATCCCCCCAATTGTGAGAGATAGCGAAATCGACTATTACCTTGGCTAAATCCTTTGTAATAACAGGGCAAGTAATACCTGCACGCTTCAATACACTCTGAGTATTTCTGCAATCAAATCGCAATCTACTAAATAGATAAGAATAATAAGTCCTTGTCTGACGAAGGAATAATCTCTCCATTGTACTCAAACGTTCATGTTCCAGTTGTCCATCAATTAACACATTTATTCCGTTGATTCCCAGGACGTGCATTAACAAATCCCTTAATTCACTGAGTTCAGGCGGGTTTGGATTTGTGATATGAAAGATTTTGTCAGCAGGCTGTTTCTCTTTTAAGATTGCAACTATGGCATCCGCAACATAATCTACAGGCACCAGGTTAATCAGTGCATCCGGAACACCGGGCACCCTTACGGTAATATCGTTTAAATTCTCACTTTTGTGATTAGTTAAAGCATTTCTAATATTGAATAAAACCTTTGCAAAAGTGTATAGATTATCAAATTTACAAGTAACCCCAGTTTTAGAATCTCCTACTATTATGCTCGGGCGGTATATCGTATAAGGGATTTCATTGCTTTTTGCATACTTAATCACAACTTGCTCGGCAATGAATTTACTCCTTTCATACTCATTATTAAATAGTGGTTCATTCACCATCTCATTTTCATAAATAATGCCATCCTGTTTGCCGGCCACATACGCTGTGCTGATATAATGAAACCTCTTTTGCTTACCAGAGTCAGCAAACTGCAGCATGTTTTCCGTTCCTTTGACGTTTACTATCACAAGCTCGTCTGCTCGTTGATTCTCAAAGTGAGTCGCTGCAGCACAGTGAAAGACTTCATCTACCTCATAACACAACCTTTTGTACTCGTTTTTCTCTAACCCTAAATCCCTGGACGTTATATCTCCCTCGAATATTTCTACATTGCTTAAAAACAGATCATATAGCGATTCATCTGCACCCACCCGGTCGCCAGCCATACTGTCTTGTTCCAGTAAGTGTTCGTCAAACTGATTTCCCAGAATAAGCTCCTTAATCGCACCTTCCCGCCCAAATGATGTTGTCAAAATATCATTATCTCTTTTTCTTATCAACAACCTTAGCCTATAACCTGAAACTAAAAGTCTACGCGTAACAGCGCTTCCGAGAAAACCTGTTGATCCTGTTACTAAAATTATCTTTTGTTTTTTCTCCATATTAATCTGATTCCTTCCAGCAGCTTAAGTCGAAATATATCATTTATCATTTGCTTTCACCCTGACCGCTTCAAGAATTGCCTCTTCTATTTCATTACGATCGACCGGTTTTTGAAACAATCTAAATGACTCGTGGATAATAGAAGACACAGAAGATAAAGGCTCGTTACTATCAGTAACAACAATAACCGGTAATTTATAATCTATCGTCTTTATTACTGAAAATATCTGTGTACCGTTTATATCATTTGATTGTAAATTAAAGACAATTGCATCAAATCTTTCTTTCAGTATATACTTTACGGCTTCGCCCGGCCTGGAGGCTTCTTGTATGCAAAACCCTTTTAATTCAAGCACACTCCTTAAATTGCATCTAAACAACTCGTCAGGGTCACAGATAAGAACTTTTTGCATTTTCAGTAATAATAATTTTCAAAAATTGAAATTGGCCACATCACCTTCTTGTTTTTTTAGCCTTTGAAAAGAATAACTCTGGATCTTCTTCTCCTGTAAGAATATCTTCAGTTATCAGGTATGTGCCGCCCATTGAAGTAGACCATATCTTTTTTGATACATTAGCATTAAACCCGCTGAGTGGATATGCCAGTCCACCAACTACTCCTCCAATCACTGCTATATTCACTTTTATAGGAGTATACACCAAGCTCAACAGACTACTATTCATTCCATTCTTAAAATGGCGAAAAGTACTTTCATCGGATTGTTCATTCTTCTCAGCAGAAACTCCATTGTCTTTAACTTTGCCAAGTTCGCTCTCTGCGAAAACAGGATTTGTAAACAAAAGCATCATAGCGATACAAATCAATAATTTCTTCATCTCTACCTCCCTTCAAAATATTACTGTTAAAAAACGAAAACCATAAATAGCTGTCAACATACTTCAGATTTTTGTATGGTATACAATTAGAATAGCGCAATAGACATGCCGCACGCAGGTATAGGGAAAGATTATGACAGGCAGGTGCTTTTAAGTGTATGCTTACCATTACCTTAGAGCAACACCCAATATTTGACCCTGATCAGGAAAAAATTATTAGATGGAATGAACAATGTAAATATTACTTGTTTTTTTGTAATTTTTATAATATCCAAATTTAATCCTTCATATGTACTGCGGGTGGCAGCGCCTTATTATTTGAAAAAGGCATTTATTTGTTATTTGCTAAACGTAATTGTAGGCACTGTTTTGCTTTAACCTATTATAATTCAATAAGACAGCCAATCGATCTACTCGATGATATGTCCTTAATTGAATCAAATTTTGTCAATTTTGTACTTGCTTTAAAATTCATTTTACTTCATAATGCTGCCTTCACATCAGACATGGCATACATACTTGGGCTTAGTTGTAAATCTAGTTTGCTCGAAAAATTAAAACTTAATTATATTTTTTAAATTAAGTACATATATTAAAGAAATGGGGGTAATTAGATTACATAACTATTAGCGCACATCATGAAAGTAGTTTTGAAATTGAATTTTAATTTAATTGTGACTTATACATTTTGTGTAAGTCTTTACCTTTTTATCGGAGGGGGAAAAGGAAATGTTATTACTCATACAGACACTCGGTGCATTAGGTGGTTTATTAGTACTCATAGCAGGCATAGTAGGAGCTAAACCTTTCTGCGGTCTTAAAATTAATCCTGGTGACAACCTCTCGACGGCTCAGATTACGGGTGTGGTAGGTGCTTTGAAAGCCTATCTCACGTGGTCCCTACTTTTATTTGCAGCAGGAGGAGCTTGTGTTTTCGCAGCTTTTGTAATTTACATTGCTATATCATAAATTTAGAAATTTGTTATAGCCGCAAGGAAGGGCTTTAGCCTCCGTTTGTTAAGTTAACTAATATTTTCTTGAAATAACGTAGACTAATGATAGCGGGTACCCGTCCGTACGGATTGTATGTGCGGGCGGGGCTGGCCCGACGATTTGTTTGGTAGGTTTACCCAAAAGTTCTTTTTGGCCTACCACAAAGACTGGCGGATAATCAGGAGTAAACAACTCAATTTAAGTATGCACTAACTTACTTACCGATGAACTTCTTACCATACCTTATTAATATTTGACAATTACGTCAAACTAAATAATCATCTTACCTGTAAGACATCTACATCATCAAGCCTGTATTGTGAAAATAAACTACGCAGTGAAACTAACTTGCCTGTATAAGTTATCACATCACCAACATTCAATCGTAATACCTTTTTCTGTTTCGTATAATCAAACCTTAAATTAACATCTATATTACTATCTTTATGCCTTATACCAACTTTATTCCAGTCATAAACGGCAATCCCCTTATAGCCGACTCTCCCGGTCCATCGTATATATTTTCCTTCATATTTATCCTTCCATAAACGCTTCTTTTCTGACTTCTTGAGTTCACTTTTATTGCCAAAAATCTTATCAAATTCAATAAAAGTTATATTTAAAAACGGCTTTTGTAATTCACCCACATTTTCTACCTGCTTCTTGTCCTCAAGCGTTGTTATATGCTTATCGCCTTTTCCTGCAAAAGATGCTGCAATATTATCATCAGAAATGACATCCTTCTCTCCTTCTTCTTTCGCCTTACTTACATTCCCAGGTACTGATTGTGATCTGCTCATGCTTGAACCTGATACTGTTCCCGCTCCAGACGCAGCAATTTGGGGTTCTGTTTGCTCCAACCGTCTGGCCTTTTGTACGATACTTTTATCGTACAACGATTCATACTCTTTCTCATATTCTTCTATCACTTCTGATTCATCAATAAAAATGGCATTCTCATAATTAAATTTTTCAGCATACTCCGTCCACTTATACGAACCTGTTACAAGGAGTTTACCATCAAATATCGCAAATGTATTGTTCATAGATCCCCCAATATTTCCTTTAAGAAATTGCGGATCGAAACCTTCCTCCTTTAAAAACTCTAATACCTTGTAACGCTCTTTATCTTGC
>CAKKPF010000076.1 GCA_919901575.1 Candidatus Brocadiaceae bacterium | reverse complement strand
TTGCAATTATTTTACTATCGTCAAATGTTTTTGGATTCTTTTCTTTTGATATTTTCCTGGTGTGTATAAAGCCTTTTCAACAATTTTTGCTAAGTGGGTCGTTGTTTTTATCTCTGTTCCCCTTCTCCTTTCCTGTATAATTGCCTTAGCAATGCGCCTGGACCTTCCTTCTTCGCCATATCTCCAGAAAATATCTGCCATTTCTTTTTCAGAAAGTCTTTTTAATAAATCTTCAGCCGTTATACCCTTTGTTCTATCCATTCTCATATCTAAGGGTCCTTCCTTGCTAAAACTGAAACCACGCTCCAGGGAATCTAACTGCAACGACGAAACTCCAAGGTCAAGCAAAATACCCTGGACTTTACTAATTTCTAATTTATCCAGAATATAATCTAAGTCTACATAGTCAGCTTGATACAATTTGTAAAAATCACTTATCTTTGATAGATATTTACCTGCTATCTTCAGTATCTCAGCATCCTTATCTATACCTATAAGAAGACCGTCAGGTCCTATCATCTTTAATATTTCACAACTATGTCCTCCCGCACCAATTGTACCATCAACGATGATGTCCCCCTTCCCTGGCTTAATGAAACTTATAACCTCATCAAGCATGACAGGTTTATGCGGCAGGCGGTTATCATCAGAAAAAATCATTGATTAAAACTTTATTCATTTACTAAATTTTATGAAACTGGTTTATTTCGTCATTGATTTGAGGCAGAACCCAGTCGAAACAGATCTTCTGCATCTCTTTCAAAATTCTGCTCGTTATCTTCTTCGAATTCATTCCAGTGTTGTAAGTCCCATATCTCGATCCTGTCCATTACACCAATAATAACGACTTCCTTCTTAAGGCCGGCATAATCCTTGTGCAGTTGAGGTATAATAATTCTTCCCTGTTTGTCACAGGTAACAAAGCTACTTGACCTCGAAAAAAAAAGGCGCTGGAAAGTCCGCGCCTTTTGATTAGTAAACATAAGTTCTGATAGTTTTTTAGTTATTTCTTTGAAATGAAGCGGAGGGTATATGGCAAGACATTTGTCTAAACCCGGAGTTATAAAAAACCCTTTACCTTCTTTTTCTTCATCAACACATTTTCGTATCGAAGAAGGTATGGCTAGTCGATTATTATCATCAATAGTATGTAGATGTTTTCCCGTAAACATGGCTATTCCCCATTTCTACCCATAGTTCACCATTCAAGTAGGAAAATACACCATTTCTCGCCTTTGTCAAGACTTTTTTATAATATTCTTTTTGTGTTTAGGCTTGAAATCACCCACATTTTGCTATATTTAATGTTTAATTTGAAAAAGAACACAACACCTTGTATAACAACACATAAATAAAACTTTCAAAATTTCTTATTAAAAAATCCGATTTTATGCACAAAAGTTTTATGAATGCAGAAGCCTACAAAATCAGTCATTATGACTACACTATTCCAAAACATCTTATTGCCCAGCATCCAACGGCGAAAAGAGATGAATCACGTTTGCTTGTACTTCATAGAAAAAGCGCCGAAATCGAACACAGAAAATTTTACGATATTATTGAATATTTAAATTGCGGAGATGTCTTAGTCCTGAACGATACGAAAGTAGCCCCTGCCAGAATAATAGGTTCCAGAACAACTGGTGGCGGGGTAGAAGGTCTCATTATTAAAGAAATCAAAGAAAATACGTGGGAAATACTTTTACAATCAAATCATAGGCTAAAGGAAAACGAATCTCTGTGTTTTGGCAATAATACTGTAATAGGACGTCTTGTATGCCGAAATGACACAGGAAGTTGGACAATTAAATTTGAAAACAGAAAGAAATTTATAGAAATGCTGGAAAACTATGGCCACATGCCATTACCTCCGTACATAAAAAGAAATCCAGAGGACAAATCTTCAGGAATACATGATGAAGAACGTTACCAAACCATTTACGCAAAAAAAATGGGAGCAATTGCTGCTCCCACCGCTGGCCTTCACTTTACAAATAACATTCTGCAGGAAATAACTAACAAAGGAATTAAGATAGCTTACATAACCCTACATGTTGGTTTAGGAACATTTAAACCCATAAAAGAAGAAGATTTCAGGCAACACACTATACACAAAGAGTTCTACAATATCCCTGAAGCAGCTATTGACACTATAAATAAAGCAAAGTCACGCGGTAAAAGAATTATTGCTACCGGAACAACAACATGTAGAGTCCTGGAAACATTAGCGAGAAATCACATAACAAAAGAAAGCTCAGGATGGACCGATTTGTTTATATATCCACCATATAAGTTTAAGCTTACTGATTCATTAATAACAAACTTTCACTTGCAGAGGTCAACGTTAATTCTTCTTGTGTCTGCTTTTGCAGGAGGGGAAAATATTGCTGCTTCTTATGCAGAAGCCATAAACCTCAACTATAGATTTTACAGCTATGGAGACTGTATGTTAATATTATAGCCGTTCAAAGCTAACTAGTTCCCCAAACAAACCCGGAAGAAATTTAGTAACAGAGGCAGGTCTTTGGTTCTATTTGTTTATTTCTACAGGTAAAATCATGTTTTGCATCGAAAGTTGTACAAACGCATCAACATCAATATTGTCTCTATCGTGTGCCGGGTTTTTAAGCCTTCCCGCATCTCTCTCAATATATTCAATGCTTTGCGCTCTATACCTTTCCTTTAATGTTTCACACTTCGGACAATCAGGTGCCGTATAGATATACTTCACTGTTCCTCCTAATAAATGAAATATTGTTAATTAGTGTTTTACTTTTTCTTAGCTGCTGGTTTCTTCTTAGCTGCCGGTTTTTTCTTAGCCGCTGCTTTTTTTACTGCCATTTTTTATCACCCCCTCTCTTACTTTAAATATGCTATTTAAAAATTACACTATACAATTTATCCTGTATGCCATATCTTTCTGTTCGATTAACAAAACTAAAAACACTTTTATAATAAGTGTTTCTCCTGATATTCAAATGCAATTCGAACTTGACTTATAGTTTGCTTGCGTAATTTAACAAATGATAATGTAATGTCAAGTAAAAAAATACTATATTTTGTATATTATGTAAAAATTGACTACATATATTGTGCGATCAAACTTTAAATTATTAATGTAGGCCAATAGGTAAAACCAATAATAACGCAAGAAGAAAATATGACATATAATTCTTGGATAACTCCATAGATGAAAAAATTCCAACGAATGGAAGTATCAAAAAAATAAAAATCATTTCTGAAAAAAGGCCGATTTGTAAAAACGCATAGGCAATGCAGCATCTAGAAAAACAACTTTCCCCAAGATACTACAAAGAAAAAGTGGATATGTGAAGATTTGATAACTACGAATTCTAAGCGCTATCTTTCGAAAACATTTCCTTTACCAATGCCTGAACCTTTCTGCCATCAGCAACGTCTTTATACTTACCCATAACAATCTTCATTGCTGATCCGATATCTCCGGGTTTTTCTGATTCTAATAGTTCTGCTACGACCTTCGCAAGCTCTTCATCCGACATCTGCTTTGGCAGAAATTCTTCAACTATCTTCAACTCTTCATTGCAAGAATCTATCTCGGCTTGAATTTGCAAACGTTCATATTCTTCAATGGTCTTCTTCAACTTCTTTGCATATCCTCTTACGACGTCAATGGTCTTAAAATCTTTACCGGATTTTTCAACATTTATGATATCGGCCAATAACATCCTTAATACTGACACTCTTCGTTTGTCCCTGGACTTCATTGCATCCTTTAATTCTTTTGTTATTCTTTCTTTCATAATATCCTTTATATGCTATATTTTGCGAACCAAATGTCCACAATGCGGGCAATAGTTCGGGTTGCCGAAATAGACCTTACTGCAATATTCACAGGATGTTGAAATTACAGGACGTTTTGCGCGCTTTGCTTTTATTATTAAATAAAAAGGCAAGAATATTATCATAAGCATAAACACGCCCAACATCCATCCTATGGATGCAGGCGTACTATAATTATTCTTTTTCGCGTCTATATAAACCCATATAGATACTCCTGCCGCAATAAATAATGCTATTTGTTGAGTATTCATTTTTTCAGCTTTTTTTTAGCCCCGAATCTTCACGAATTAAGTCACAGCTAATATTTTCTTTCAATTATAGAGAAGTTTTGAGACTTCATTTCTTACCTTCTCCAGTACTTCTTTTGACAGTTCTCTATCTTCTTTCTCAACCTTCGGAAATTCAAGTGGTTTGCCAAATCTAAATCTGATATCCCTGCTTTCAGGATTACTTAGAATACTGCTCTTGGGCAAATACCCGCTACTCCCTATAATCGCCGTTGGAATTACCCTTCTACCGGACTTCAGGATAATCATTGAAATACCTCTCTTAAACCTCCCGAGCTCTCCATTAACACTTCTTGTGCCTTCAGGGAAAAAGATTACCGACTTACCAGCATCAAGTTTCTTTATAACTTCCCGCAAGGTTCCATATGCATTTCTCTCGTCACCTCTACAAATACCAATATGGCCTGAAGTCTTCATGTATTTTCCAAGTATTGGTATTTTGAAAATAATGTCCTTAGAAATAAAGCTGAAATTTCTGGGTATAGCGGCTATTGAAAGTTTTACGTCTATAAAACTCTGATGATTCGAAACAAATATTACTGGCTCGTCGTCCGGAATATTTTCAAGACCTTTTACTTCTAAATTTATTCCCAAGAGTCTAAAGGAAATTCTCGTAAACATGCGTTCTATAGCATTATATTTACTCTCCTTATCCTTAGTACCAATTGTGGAAATAATAGAAACAAAATAACCTATAGACCAAAGCGAAACATTTATAATCCACGCATATAAGGTATAAAGCACCTGAATAATCTTCTTCATATTAAATAGTCTAATAAGCAGATACTTAACTTTTCACCACTATCATCCCGAAAAAATGCGCAAGAATGACAAAAAATGGTATCAAAAACACAAGTTATATTCAAGTTTTTTGTAAGAACTTGTAAGAATTCGTTGATGCCACTTCTTGAATTTATTTAATTGACAATGCTTTCTGTTTTTATTTTAATCCTAGTCTCAACATAAATTGCAAGAAGCGCCTGGGTATCATAATGCAAAACAATACGAAATTATCAATAGTTATACCTGTCTATAATGAAAAGAATACTATTGATGAAATCATAAGAAGGGTACAAAGTGTGGAATTTGAAAAAGAAATAATCATAGTCGACGATTGTTCCAATGATGGAACAAGAGATAAAATAAATAAAATGAGCGGAAACAATATTAAGAAGCTGTTCCATGAAAAGAACAAAGGCAAGGGCGCTGCATTGAGAACGGGATTCCAACATATTTCTGGAGATATTGTTATTATTCAAGATGCAGACCTGGAATATAATCCCAAAGAGTATTCAAATCTGATTGAGCCAATCCTGGACGGAAGAGCCGACGCAGTATACGGCTCTCGTTTCCTGGGCGGGCCTCACAGAGTATTGTTTTTCTGGCACTACGTTGGTAATAAAATATTAACTACATTGTCAAACATGCTGACAAACCTGAACCTGACAGACATGGAAACATGCTATAAGGTCTTTAAGGCAGACGTAATAAAGAATATTAATATCAGGTCAAACCGTTTTGGCTTTGAACCTGAAATAACCGCAAAACTGGCTAAAAGAAAATGTGTAATATATGAACTACCAGTATCCTATAGTGGAAGGGATTACACTGAAGGCAAGAAAATAGGATGGAAAGACGGTGTTGTCGCTTTATATTGCATATTAAGGTATAATCTACTCAATTAAAACAGATATATTTATTTAATAAAATTCAGGAAAATGGGTTGGAATATCCTTAAAGTAATGAAGATGTGTTCTACAATTGCAGTCTGAAGAACCAAATTTTCTTACAATTGTGGATGCACCGGCTCCTTTACCTATCATGCGATTTAATCTACATTCATCCTTTCTGCCCCTAAAATATTTGAGTACCTTAATAGTCCTTGCATACGACAGAAGGTAATCAATATGCCAATGAAATTTCTTACTACTCGAAAGGTGTCTGTTTATTCTTCTTTCAAGACCATTTTGAGCGCTCCCGGTGTAAATATAAAAACCTTCAGGAAAAATAAATGTACCAAGTCGTCCAATCTTAATCTCCTTATCTTTGGAAAGTTGTATAATCAGGTTATAAATGCCTCCGCTTTGTATAAGTTTCATAAACGACAAATATTTTTACCTTTAAAGCCCTTCAATGCATTTCTGGTATCAACGATCAGTTTAGATTTCTTAGCTATTGCATCATAATTAAGAATGCTGTGGTCGGTTACAATGATAGAACAGTCTATCTTGTTAAGAAAGTTATTTGAAGGTTCTCTGGTTTTGAGTGAAACACCATCGAATTCAATATCTTTGACATACGGGTCTGTATAGCTCAATATGGCCCCCTTTGATTTAAGTAAGCTTAATATATCGAAGGCCGGTGATTCTCTAGAGTCTGATACATCTTTTTTGTAAGCAACACCGAAGATATGTATACGTGAACCATTGATACTCTTTTGATGCTCATTCAATGCATCAGCCACCTTGTTAACCACAAATCGCGGCATATTACTATTGATTTGATCAGCAAGGTTTATGAATCTTGATTCAAAACCAGTCTTTTTGGCAACCCACGAAAGAAAAAGCGGGTCTACAGGTATGCAGTGTCCCCCTAAGCCGGGACCTGGGAAAAAGGCCATATAACCAAAAGGTTTTGTCTTGGCAACTTCAATAACCTCCCAGACATCTATATTCAAACGTTGACACATCTGAGCTGTTTCATTAACAAGCGCTATGTTAACACTTCTGAAAGTATTCTCCAACAGTTTAACCATTTCTGCAACCTTTGTAGACGAAACCGGTATAACTTTATCGATAATCTGGCTGTATAAAAGGCTTGCCAGTTTCACACACTTTTTTGTCATTCCCCCCACTACTTTTGGAATATTTCTTGTATTATACAACGTGTTGCCCGGATCTATACGTTCAGGAGAAAAGGCTAAAAAGAAATCTTTGCCTACCTTCAGTCCTCCTTCTTCAAGTATAGGTGTAATTATCTCATCCGTGGTTCCAGGGTACGTTGTACTTTCTAAAATTATTAATTGTCCTTTACGAATGTATTGTTTAATTGCATTCGTTGCAGATATTATGAACGAAATATCGGGATCTTTGGTTTTTGTCAAGGGAGTTGGGACACAAATGCTTAATGAATCCATATCTTTAACAACACTAAAATTTGTGGTAGCCCTCAGCTTCCGTTTCTTGACAAGATTACTGACAATACTTCCTTTAACATCAGTAATATAAGACATTCCCTTATTAATCTGCCGTACTTTTTCAGGATCAGTGTCAATGCCTGTAACACTAAACCCTTCCCTCGCAAATTCGACTGCAAGAGGCAGTCCCACATAGCCCAGTCCTATTACGCCAATCTTTGCCTGTTTTGTTTTCAATTTTTCCCTTAACACTGCAAATATCCTCCTTATTGC
The DNA here is from genome assembly GCA_919901575.1 of Candidatus Brocadiaceae bacterium. Lineage (GTDB taxonomy): Bacteria > Planctomycetota > Brocadiia > Brocadiales > Scalinduaceae > Scalindua. The sequence continues at coordinate 14,379 of CAKKPF010000076.1, read as the reverse complement.
TGTTAATTTATAAACTTCATAACTAAAAATGTCAATACGGAAACATTTTATTCAAGAACTTAAACTACATATTGTCTTGACATTAAAAAAGAAGCCACGTAGAATCACGAAAGTATGTAGAACGTTACTATCCAGCGCTTTCAACAAAGCCACGCTGAGCGGGGCAAAGCAAATCTTCAAGTTATCTTTATAAAACAAGGCCTTTACTCTCATCTCAATGAGTCTACCGGAGATGCAAAATGCCAAGAAAGTTTTTATCACAGCTTAATGGCGGCACTACAATTGACGATATATTTTTAGTGCAAGACAAAGAATTAAGGACAACAAAGAGCGGGAGCTTATATATCCAGGCTCAGCTATCTGATCGTACGGGTGTAATTGATGCAAGGATGTGGGATGCCAGTAAACCATTCTTTGAATCCCTTGGCAATGATACATTTTTAAGGATTAAGGGTAGAACGGAGATTTACCAGAATAAAATACAATTAATTATTAAAGGCATTTCAAAAATAAATCAGGAAGATATCAAACTTGAGGATTACCTGCCGAGTACTGAGAAGAACATAAACGAAATGTTTTCTGAATTAAAACAGATTGCCGGTTCTATCAAACAACCTCATTTGCTAAAACTTCTTAATCTTTTCTTCAGCGATAAGGATTTCTGCAAGGGTTTTTGTACAGCGCCGGCAGCCATACAATACCACCATGCTTTTCTGGGAGGTGTGTTAGAGCACACCTTATCTGTCGCAAGGCTGGGAGAAAAGATTGCGCCACTCTATCCTGATTTAAATAAGGATTTGCTAATCTGCGGGATAATACTGCACGACATAGGCAAGATAAGTGAACTTTGTTATGATGAGAACTTCCATTATTCAGACGAAGGCCAACTCATAGGACACCTGATATCAGGCGTGCTCATGGTTGAGGAAAAAGCTAAACAAATAGACGGTTTTCCAAAAACTCTGTTAGACCTGTTAAGACATCTGATTTTGAGTCACCATGGAGAATATGAATGGGGTTCGCCAAAACTCCCGATGACAGTAGAGGCCCTTGCTCTCCATTATCTGGACAATATCGATGCAAAGATACACGCATTCAGCAAGGCAATCACAAATGATAGAGATTCCAGTGATAATTGGACAGGATATAATAAGATGTTCGAAAGGAAGTTGTTCAAAAAATCTCACGAAAATAATTACTAAAAGTATTTAAGCTCTTTTAATCAAGGATTACTTTAATGATGATTGATGCAGAAAAAATTATAAAGTTAATATGCGGCAGAAAATACATCCCTATGAACGCATCAGAGCTTGCCGAACACTTCAAGACAGACGATTCAGAATCCGAACAATTTCGTACCCTCTTAAGAGAACTTGAATTAAAAGGAGAAATTGTCCGGATTAAAAAGGAACAATACGCAAACCCAAAAAAAGCCAACCTGTTAGTAGGCAAACTCGACGCTAATCAAAGAGGTTTTGGATTCGTAGTTCCCGTAAAGGAAGGCATATCCGATGATATTTATGTAGATGCAGAAGGTTTGGGAAGCGCCATGCACGGCGATATAGTCGTAGTCAGGCTGCCTTCTACGAAAAAGAAGAAAAAGGGAGGGAGAAAGAAGGGGGAAAGGGAAAGAAATGCGGGAAGGATAATAGATGTCTTACACCGTGAAAATGAAACTGTCGTTGGCACACTCAAAAAAAGCAGGCACCTCAACTATGTAGCGCCCGACAATTCGAAACTGCCCAGAGACATTTATGTCTCAATGGAAGACACTAAAGATTCGGAACACGGCGACAAGGTTATCGTCAAGATAGACCAATGGCCCACCAGACACCTCAATGCAGAGGGAACCGTAATAGAAATATTGGGAAAAGATGGCGAGCCCGCCGTTGACATTAAGTCTATCATATATCAGTTTAAGCTCCCTTTTAAATTTGATAAAAATATTCTTGCTGAAACACAGGATTTACCCCTCTCTATCAGCCCTGATGAAATCAGCACAAGATTAGACCTTCGAGACGAATTGATCATTACAATAGACCCTGAGGATGCAAAGGACTTTGATGACGCAATCTCTCTGAAGAAAGACAAAAAGGGGAACTGGCTCCTTGGTGTCCACGTAGCTGATGTTTCGTATTATGTGAAACAGGATTCCGCCGTTGATGTGGAGGCGCGAAAAAGAGGCACCAGTGTATATCTCCCCGGCACTGTCATACCCATGCTCCCGGAAGTATTATCAAATGGCATTTGCAGTCTTAAAGAAGGAGAAGATAGGCTGACAAAGGGTGTTTTCTTTACTTATGCACCTGATGGCAGGTTATTACGTTCCGAAATCAAGCATTCAGTTATAAATGTAAGAAAAAGATTAACCTACCACAATGCGACAAAGATATTAATGGAAAGTGACGAAAATGACACAAACCCCGTAACAAACCTGCTGTTTGAGGCAAGCAAACTTGCAAAGTTACTATATAAAAAACGTATGGAGGAAGGCGCTCTCGAACTGAACCTGCCCGAAATTAATATAAGGGTTGGTGAAGACGGCAAGATCGACACGATAGAGAAGGTCAAAAGAGATATTTCGCACATCATTATCGAAGAATTTATGATTGCGGCAAACCAGGCCGTCGCAACATTCATGCACCAGAACAGCCTTCCGTCAATAAATCGCAGTCACCCTGAACCCGATGAAGACGAGATGCTCGATTTTGCAGAATTCATTTTCAATTGTAAGAACAAGAGAATCGACCCGTTTGACAAAAAAAGACTGCAGTCCTTCCTGGATGAAATATCCGACCACCCCGAAAGCTACATAATCAATCTGATGCTGCTCAGATCTCTGAAAAAAGCCGAGTATTCTACTGCTCATACATCTCATTTTGCACTCGGATTAGAACACTATGCACACTATACATCCCCCATACGCCGTTATCCTGATTTAATCGTACACAGACTTTTAGACCTGTTCTTCAAAGGCCAACTAAAGTCTAAGCAAGCCAAGGCTTCATGGAATGAAAAGATTACGGGTTGGGCAAAACATTGTTCAACTACCGAAAAAAGAGCTGAAGAAGCCGAACGTGAAATAATAAAACTCAAGCTGCTCAGACATCTTGAACAACATGCCGACAAGGTAATGGATGGTGTTATTACTGGCATTCAGGAATACGGACTCTTCGTGCAAATAGATGAATTCCAACTGGACGGCCTTGTCCATATCCGGACGCTCACGGATGATTTCTATAAACTCGACCAAAAAAAACTTTCCCTGATAGGCACGAAGCGAGGCAGAGTATACAATTTTGGAGATGTAATCAAAGTCAAGATCACAAAGATTGACCTTTTGAAAAGGGAGGTTGACTTTGTGATTGTTTAAACGAACGATTCCTACCCATAGACCGGTCGGGATTATTGAGATTGATGTTTTTTTGAAAACAGGGTGCAAGAAAACAGTAAGTGACGTCAAGACAGTTTGAAGACCGCTACAGTAGTTAAAGCTTGTACCAATGGCGAAACTATATCAACAAATTGATAAAAGTGGACTACTCATCAGAAAAAAAGTTGAAATCTACATTTTAATGTGTATTATACTGGCAATTTAAAATCAGTTTCCTGCCACCTTAAGGCTTCAGCATATCCTTTGATTCTGAAATAAGTTAGTATCGTCTTGCTCACTTTTTCTTAAAGAATCAAACCAGCCAAAGCTTAAGTTGCCTGGAAAGAAACATATTATTTCCTAAATTGAGCAATTTTATATTACATGCCGTTGTAGCCGCCCGCCTGGGCGGGCGGCTACAAAATCGCTCAATTTAGGTGGAATATAATTTATGAAAAAACATGCTTCTTTAAGGGAAAAATACCTTTGCAAACCTCGGATTCTTCCAATTACCTTTAGGGAAGATATGAAAGTTGCAGACCTTGTTGAGAGTTTTAGCTGCTCAGGGGCATTTAATGCAGGAAGGCTTGCGGAGGCATGTAAATTATTTCTTAAGATGGTTGAGGAAGATACCACAATTGCACTTACACTTTCCGGCGCAATGACCCCAGCTGGACTTGGTGGGGCTGTTATATCAATGATGGAACGAGGCCTGATAGATTTTGTTATATCAACCGGCGCCAACCTTTACCATGACCTTCATTTTGCCATCGGCCTACCCATTCATCAGGGTGATTTCCGAGTGGATGACTCGGAACTTTTTAAGGCAGGCATTGAGCGTATATATGATATATTTATCACCGACGAAGTCCTGCTGGAAACAGATGCCTTTTTGCAGCAAGTAATAAAAGACGCAGGGACGGACAGGGTATTATCAACTGCCGAATTCCATTATATGCTTGGAAAAGCTATTCTAGAAAAATGCCCGTACCCAGAACATAGCCTTGTTGCTCATGCCGCCAGATATGATATACCCATCTTTACCTCTTCTCCTGGTGATTCATCTATAGGCATGAATCTTGCCGCTAAAAAACTTACCCAAAAGAATGGCAATATTACAATAGATTCAGATTTAGATGTTCTCCAGACTACAGCCATTGTTTACAACAGTAAAAAAAATGGTGTCCTCGCTATTGGTGGCGGGTCGCCAAAGAATTTTTATATGCAGACACAACCTACACTATCTCAAATATTCGGCTTTGACAGCAAAGGACACGATTATTTTGTCCAGATAACTTCAGATTCGCCACAATGGGGTGGCCTATCCGGAGCAACTCCGCAAGAAGCCATCTCGTGGGGAAAGATGTGTGAAAAAAAAACCCAGAATCATGTAGTGGTATATTGTGATGCCACTATTGCAATGCCAATCCTCACAGCGTATATTTTGTCCTCGAAACAAAAGAGAAATCCAAAAAGACTTTACACAAAATTACCAGAGTTTGTTTCGACAATGAAAAAACATGTTGAAAATTTACAAAAAAATAATCCCTTATCGCCTAAGATGTAACAATTAATATATTCCTTCTTTGACCAACTCCCAGTTCACCTTTTAATGTTAAATCGAAATACTTCGCAGAATTGTCAGCAAAAGATTAAAGTACGCAAGACACTAAGAACATCCTTTTTTGAGGGAACACTCTCGGGTATTTCAACTTCAACCTTTGAACATTTTATCCGTCCGCTTGCACTTTTTATAAATGCAAGTATTTTCCAGATTGGAATTTTGTCTTCCCTTCCACAGTTGCTGGTAAGTCTTACGCAACTCTGGCTTCCGGATATCTTACTGCGATTCAAGAGTCGTAGGAACTTTGTCTCTCTTTTTGCTCTTATCCAGGCATTTATGATAATTCCCATTGTATTGGTACACTTTAGTCCAAAAACAATTCAGATTCCACTCCTGATAGCGTCTTATTGTGTATATATGATTATTGGTTCTATGACCGGGCCTGCCTGGGCATCCCTTATGTCTGATATTGTTCCAAGAAGAATAATAGGTTTGTATTTCGGAAAAAGGGACAGAATAATCGGGATTTCCTCAATGGCATTTATCTTGTTGACAGGTTTTCTGCTTCAGAGGTTATTAGAGAATGTTGTCTGGGGATTTATTGGGATTTTCACATTCGCTTGCATTCTTAGAGTGATTTCATCAGGTCTTCTCAGGACACAATACGATGTTTCTCTCCACGTGAAGTCTGAACACCACTTTTCATTTATTCAATTTCTTAAGAGAGCAAAGGTTGGAAACTTTGGAAATTATGTCTTTTTTGTGTCTGGGATGTCGTTTGCGGTAAGTTTTGCTTCTCCATATTTCACCGTATACATGTTTAAAAGTTTACATTTTGGGTACCTTCAATATATTATTATTAGTGTAAGCCCTCTGTTCTTTGGTCTTTTATTCAAGCCTTTATGGGGAAGGATTGGCGACAGATTTGGTAATTTATTTGTCATCAGGATTTGTAGCATCGTTATCCCGCTTGTTCCTGCTGCGTGGCTTATTTCAAACAACTTTTATTATCTCCTTATTGTTCAAATACCTTCAGGACTTGCCTGGAGTGGTTTTAATTTATGTACCACCAATTTTATTTACGACTCTGCAATACGGGAAAAAAGAGTGCGCTGTATATCGTATTTCAATACCATGACAAACCTTTCCGCCTGTATCGGCGCTTTTCTTGGCGGTTGTGTCGCTTATTATGTGCCGCCTTTATGTGGTGAAAAGCTTTTAACAATATTTGCAATTTCTTTTATCCTTAGAGGTTTAAGTATCTTGTTTTTCTATAAACGTATTAAAGAGGTAAGGCGTGTAAGACCGTTTAGATTAGAGAAAGATTATTTCAAAGACATTATCCCTATCTTTAGACTTAATAGAGGATATATAAGACCCGTTAGCCTGGATTATTATGAATATACCGGCAACCCTATTCAATCAACACAGGCTGGACAAGACGTTGTCCAGATACAGAAAAAAGAGCGAAAGAAACCGAACGCGAAATAATAAAACTCAAGCTTGCTCGATCGCCTATTACTATCTGCCAAAAGTACAGTGCTCCCAAATGTTTTTTTACTCTTACCTAAGTTGAGCGATTTTATATTATATACCATTGTAGCCGAAGGCTTTAGCCTGCGTTTCTCAACACTTGACAAGGTCACGTAAGTTTCGCAACCTCACAAGGCATCGGCGTGAGCTCAGCCGAACGGTTGCGGCTACAAAATCGCTCAATATAGGTCTTAGATAAAAGCGGGTTCTCATAATGTTAATGTCTACAATTGTTTTTTATGATCGACATTAAGCCTGATTTTTTATATACGTATCGTGATACTGTTAGTATATACCAAGGAGGTATTTATCATGTCAAAACTACTATCATTAAAAATAAGAGACGATATATTCCTGGAAGTTGAGAAAATAACTAAAAAAAAGAAAATCCCAGGAAACGCCTATATCAACAAGGCTTTAGCGTTTTATAATGACCTTAACAAAAGGGGAAATTTAAAAGAACAACTACGGCATGAATCAAATATGGTCAAAAACAACTCCCTGGAAATACTGGATGAATTCGAAAAACTTGAGGATGAAAATAAAGAAATATCTTACACTACACCAGAACTTTTACGAAGACACATTGACTCCAGAGGCTGTCAAACAAGGCGCCAGAGTCATAAAACAATTCTCAAAAAGACTATGCGGTTATTTCAATTTAACTGAATAATAATATAATAATGGATTCAAAAATTGAACCAGTAGTCAAGCTACAGATTTGCTATAAATTCAAAAACAGGATTTCTTTATTAAGTTACCAAAATGAGAGAAATTCAAATGCCAAGTATTCTTCCTGATTGGGAAAGAAAATTTGAGAAAAAAATCCAAGACAAAGAACTATCAGAGAGGGAGATAGCGGGAGCATTATTGTCTGTTATCCCAAGTCATGCTGAATGGGATTGTTTTCTGTCAAATGTAAAATCCGAGTGGGAAAATTGGAATAAAGAAATTGAACGGTTTCCCAATAACCTTGTAGTGCTTTATTCCGGTCTGGCTTTTTTTGAATATGAATCCAATACGTTTTGGCCCCACTTTATAAAAGCAATTGGCAGCAAGCATCTTCCCTCCAATCAACAAAACGAAATAAATAGAGCTTTCTCAAAATCTGCAAGAACTCTTGGACTAAAAATACAGAAAGGAGAAAACAGGACTAATTATATTGGCTCGGCAGTGTACTACATAGGGATTCCGCTTTCGTTATGGGATGGCTTTCTTGAAATCTGTGAATGGACATTATGGCGAAAGGACTGGAAAGAATTGTGTGGGGAAGAGTGGGAAGAGAATATTGGTAAACGCACTGGAAGCCGCCTTAGACTTACCAAATTTCTAATTGAAAATCGAGAAGCGGCTAGTTTCTTTATTAAAGAGATACTCGAAGCCAGGGAGATATTAATTGAAGACGAAAATTTAACAATTGACGACATAGCTCAAGCAAGCCTGTTACGTGCTGAATATTTTGAAGAAGTTCCTGAAACAGCCGAATTTCTTCGTCCAAAAAATCCAGAATCACTTTTTCAAGATCGTGCTAAATTAATTTTTAATGAAGATAGATATGATATAAGTCTCTTTTTGCCTCCTGTTAAGAAAGAAAAACTGCCGGCTAAATGGAGCGTGGGAACGCTACATCAAGACGCCGCTTCTACGCCTGATGAAATAGTATTGAATAAGTCAGCTTTCCAAGAGTACATTATCCTAAAGCTTGAATCAGGAGACCAAAGTGAAATACAACGACTTCGCGGTTTAAAGCCTTGGGCACTTTTTGATTTAGAGAACAGGGGCCGCCTGGTTAATTTTAACCGGAATGTATTACCGTTGCGAAATTACGCGATTATTTCAAAGGAAAAGATTGAAAACTTTACCCGCAAAGGATTTGAAGAAGAGGAAAATCTTTTAAATGAACAGTTTGAACTGTCAGATGGAACTAAATGCTTTTTAACTCGTCTGTGGCCTGTTGGAAAATTTGCAGAAATTAATTTAAAACATCTTGACAAAGAATCTAAAATTAGATTTAGAAGAGCAGCTAGGATTGAAGCAAAATTCTTTGTGGGAAAAAGAGAGCGTGCGGCATGGTTTACTCGCTTACAAAACAGGTTGAAAATGGAAGGGTTGCCTGTTTTATGTGTTTCAATACCCAAAGGATATTTTCTTGACGACAAGGCGGTGTTAAATAACACCTTCAAGGTTTCTATGGATAACAGAAAAGCAGATGGTCAATGGAAGAGATACACAAAAAAAGTTGACGATGATATTGATTACTATTTTTGGGAATGGAGTGAAAAACCATTCATGGAGCAAACAAAGTCTGGAAGGTTTGGCGATTTTCAGGAGCTTTCAAAATGTTTTCGCTCTCCTGATCTAAAGGGAGAACGAAACCTTTCCATTGAAGCAAGAGAGGTTAGATTCAGAGAAGAATACAATATCTATTTAGATCATTCTAAATTTGGCATGGAAAAATGCTGGAAAAATCTTCCGGGGAGATTTCTTCTCTGGTTTCTGCTTTGTCAATCAACCGAGGGTATGAAATGGGACGAGTTGATATTGGCAAATGACATTATTGCTCCTGAACTTCGACTTTCATACAGTTTGCTTCGAAAATATGCAGATCGTGAGTTATTATTACAGAGAGGACGCAAATGGGAAATTGCGGAATCACGTGCAGCCTTAAAACGGTCTGAATTTGACAAATGTGAAATGAAGTATTGCGGAGATCCTTCAATCCTATGGGGATTATACCGGAAGATGTATTATGAGACACCACAATTGCCTGTTATTGAAGTTATCGATAAAAGGGGAGATGTTCCGTACCTTCAAATGATTTGGGATATGAGGCTGCAAAAAATACTTGAAAATTATTTAAGAAAGGAACATGTTAAAATAGGCAATAAATTATGGAATCACTAACTGCTCGTTTTCACAAAAAAGTTTTTTTACCTTATCTTGACCTACTTAAAGCTCAATACCGATTTCATCCCACTTTTGAGCATGCCATGAGAATGTGGGAAAAGAAATTAACGGCAGAGGAACTTGTTAATGGTCCATATTTGGAAAAATCACAAATTTATGCGCTTGGTGAATCTTTGGAATCTCTTTCTCTTCATGAAGAAACAGTAACAACGATTCGCAAGAAGCTTGACGGGCGCAACCTTTACAAACACCAGTCAGATGCGCTAAAGCTGCTTTTAGGAGGGGCAAATGCTGTTATCGCAACCGGCACCAGTAGCGGTAAAACATTATGTTATCAAATCCCGATTCTTGACGACTTAATCCGAAATCCATCACAGGGTCTGCGTGCAATTATAATTTATCCTCTTAATGCCTTGGTAAATGATCAGCTAGAAGAATGGGAACAAGTTCTAAAGGATTACCCTCAAATCCGTTTTGCTCGCTTTACTGGACAGACCCCAGCATCTCAAGAAGATTATGAAAATCGATTAAAGAATAAATATGAACAGCAATTACAAGATCAGGGATTTTCCCAGCATGAATTACAACGGGAAATAGAAAGGCGTTTGGTAAAAGAACTTAAAATTAATATCCCTAACCACCTTTACCACCGAGAAGATATCCGGCAAAATCCACCGCAAATACTCATAACAAATTTTTCAATGCTTGAATACCTCCTGGAGCGCCCCATAGATGCACCCATTTTCGAAAATGCCCGTCTCAATTTTTTGGTACTTGATGAGGCCCATGCATATCGGGGTGTTCAGGCCACTGAAATAGCATTTCTGATTCGACGAATAAAAGATCGGCTCGGCATAGATAATCTGACGTGCATTGCCACATCAGCAACTTTAGGAAAACAGGGTGATGCGAAAAGTGAAAGTAAAGTCCGTAAGTTTGCATCTGAGCTTTTCGGTGAAGACTTTAATGAACCTAATCCTATCTATGGAACCACCGCAGAACCGATACTTAACCAACCGTCATTCCAGCCAATGGTTGACCAATACATTAATGCCGCCAGCGCTCTACGCAACGATGCCCAGGCTGATATAAAACCTATTCTTGGAATAAATATTCCTGAAAATAACATCGCCGCCATACTCAGTCATGATAATAATTTATATCTTCTTAGAAAGGAAATCTTAACGAAACCCAGGCTATTAAAAGATGCATCTCAAAAGCTCTGGCCAGATAACCCGGATGCAGAGGATGGACTGCAGGCACTGTTAGAAATTGCGGCTTTAACAAAAAAATATGATGATTCAGTAGAAGATTTATTGCCTACCCGTTTGCATTACTTTATAAAGGCTCAGGACGGGTTACACATTTGTTTGCATAAAAAATGTCCTGGTCGTGTAAACGAAAAACCTACCTTCTTTGTTTCAAGAAAAAACGGTGACGATACTCCTGAAGGATACTGTCCGGAATGTCATCGTATTGATAATAAATCTAAACTTGTTGAGGTAGTTTCCTGTCGAAAGTGTGGCTATTTATTCGGAGCATTGCAAGATTTAGGGCCCCGCCGTAAACAGAACCCGGAAAAAGATAGCAATGCGGAGAAGCCTTATTTTGACTCTTTCAGTACTGAGTTGGGCTGGGCGGCAGATTCATATTGGTCTTATTTAAGTGTTGAAAACGATCTGCCCTATCCGGCTCAAGCTGAAACTGATGAAGACGAAGATGACAGTTCCACTAACCTTTTTAAAAAACCAGCAGAATTGCAATGGTGCATTGTTTGTGGAAAAAAGAAAGATGAAGGCGCTGGTGATAATTGCCAGTGTGAAAAACCTCATCTGCGCAACATAAAGATATTTCACCGCCAATGCCCACATACCGACAAATCTATTGATTATAGCAATTTATATAGTCAGGGAAAAATATTATTAACACGTTGTCCTAATTGTGGAGCGAGAAATGCATTAGGACTCGAACCTGTACGCAGATTTCAGGAATCCGATGATGAGACTGGGCTTGCAATAGCAATCCCCTTTTCTCATTTCCAAGTCAGTTTGCTTAAGGGGAATGAGAAACAGCCGCGCAAGTTGCTTTGCTTCACAGATCACCGCCAACGTGCTGCTGCTTTCCCTTCTCTATTGGAGGAAGAAACCTTTACTCATGATATGGGTCATAAGATTGTGGAAATAGTCAATAAAGCAACGAAACCAATAGACCTTATCAGGTTGGGAGAACATTTAGCTGATATTACAGATAAGGAATCAAAAGACTACGATCCTGATTTCTTCCTTCCCGTCTCTCGTTGTCCAGATGAAAAACTGGACTCAAAAGGTAAACGCAATTTATGGATAGCTGAGACATTTGGTTATTTCGGAATACCGGATGCCGCTAGGGAGTCGGCAGAAGATTTTGGATTAGTGGCTGTATTGTATAGTATTAAAGACAATGAAAAGGCAACCTTTTATACTATACTTAAAACTCTAAAGATTACATCTCAAGAAGCGAATGCTGTCTTACAAATTCTCCTTGGTTTTATGCGGCAGAGAAAGGCATTTACACTACCGGCAGGGGTTGAGCCTGATGATCCAGCTTTTGGCAGAGTTCTTGCTGATATATTTTTCGCAAAACGCAAAGAAGGCATTCACAATGCAAACGGCTGGTTGCCACGCCTTAACATGGATGGTAGCTATAAAGACAATTACATTACAAATTATTTGCGACGATTGTTTGGTTTGCCTCCAGATCAAATACTTACTCTTGCAGAAAAAATTTGGGATTTTCTTGTATCTGAATCATTATTGATTGAAGGCAGAGGAAAAGATAGAAAAAAGTGGAAACTTGATCATGAGAGGCTTCATGTCGTGAAACCAACTATAAGATATGTTTGCAACCGTTGCGGTATTGTAACAACCTACTCTGCCAAAAATGTTTGCCAGAGAAAAGAATGTATTGGCACTTTAGATATTAAACCCTTTGATACTACACAGGAAAACATCATTGCTTTATGGGTTGCGGGAAAAGGGGAACTGCGATTCACCGGGTTAAAGTCTGAGGAGCACACTGCTCAGATCAGCAAGGAACTGGCAAAGGCTATTGAGGAAGAGTTTAGAGGTGAAGGCGTAAACTTACTAAGCAGTACTACTACTTTTGAAATGGGCATTAATATTGGTGATCTTCAAAAGGTATTGCTTCGTAATGCGCCCCCAACAAGCGCCAGCTACATTCAAAGAGTTGGACGTTCCGGCAGGGGCAAAGACAAAAATTCAGTAGCTGTCACATTATGTCGCCGTACAAAATATGACGCTGATGCATGGAGTAATCCCCCTCGTATAATGTCAGGAGAAGTGCGCACACCAACAGTGTTTTTACAAAATAAAGTTATATCACAGCGACATTTTAATGCGGTTGTTTTTGCAAAGTTCCTGCGGATAAAGATTTCTGATGAACGAGTGCTTGGCGCAGTGAAACAAAAATGTCGTCTGGAAGCGTTCCTTCCTTTAGAATCGCGCAAGAGTATCCCCGAAGAATGGAAACAATGCCCAACTGACCTTTTTTTAGATTTCATAGAATGGTTGAAACAACAAGATGAGATGGATATCTTTATGACCGATACAGGGCGTTTATCAATATCTTCGATTTTGGGATTTGACGACGGAAAAGAAGATACTTGCAAAAAATATGAAGAAGTGTTGGATCAAATTGCTGATGAAATGGTAGCTCTTCTGGGTGAACGTAGGAAACTCCAGAATGCAGGGCGCGATAAAGAGGCTTGGAGCATTGGCAATGCAATAAGTAATATTCTTGATAGTGACATTATTATTATATTGGCGAAGCACGGATTTCTGCCACGTTATGCATTTCCACTTGATGTTGTAACGCTGGAGACCAGCAGGACTCGTTGGTCACGTGACGAAGATGTGGAACTGAGCCGTGAACGCGGCATCGCAATTGCCGAGTTTGCACCAGGTGCCCAGGTAATCGCACACAAAAAAGTTTTCACAAGCGCAGGCCTTTATATAGTCAGTAGAAAAGATATACCTGATCGAAAATGGTACTTTAAATGTCCTGATGAAAGTTGTGAAAGAATACAGACTGGATCAACACGGGATTCCTTACTGGATTCCTTAAAAGGACATTGTCCCATGTGTCAACGATCAATCACAGCACAATATATAAAACAGTTTGTTGAACCTTTTGCGTTTAGTGTACGGTTTGACCAGAAAAGTGGGGGATCTGCAAGACATAGGAAAAGCACACTGATTCGCCAGCGACAGAGTCTCACACATTTTATTGATTCTGTCGATGAGACTGACTTTAAGGACTTTAGATTATTCCATGTAGCGTTAAAAGAAAATGGTAAATTCTTCCGCTACAACCTTGGCCCAGAAAATAAAGGTTTTGTATTATGCACGGAATGTGGATTTAGTGCGCCACATCGTGATTACAAAGCAAATACAAAACATGAAAGTCTCAGAGTGTTTTCAGGTACAAAGTATTGCAGGAACGAAAAGCTTTCTTCAAAACCAATCGCTTATGGTCATGGGTTCTATAGTTTTTGCCTTGTTATACGTCCATCTTCATCGCCCCAATCGGTGGAATCAATGGCTTTTGCTTTGCAAAAGGGATTATGTGAAACTCTTGATTTGGAAACATCCGATATAGGCGTCTCGTGGCGATGGTTAGCCAATAAAAGCACGAGAACAGGCACTGAAATCATACTTTATGACTTTACACCTGGAGGATCAGGGTTTGTGAAAGAAGGGTTTGAAAATTGGGAGCAAGTAGTAAAAGAAGCGCAAACAGTATGTGAAAAATGTAATTGCGACAAGGCTTGTTATGATTGTTTAAAAAATTATGGAAATCAATCTCACCACGAAAATTTAGATCGCAATACTGTCAATGAATTCTTCAAATGAGAAAACAAGATTTCGATAACCTGATTAAGAGTGTAAAAAATTAAGCAAGGGGAAATGGAGGCCAGCAGGCATTCAAGTTTAAACCTGCCGAC
>CAKKPF010000075.1 GCA_919901575.1 Candidatus Brocadiaceae bacterium | reverse complement strand
ACAGGTATTATACGGGCTACCACTTTCCCCCTTTCTGAAACTATAACCTCACCACTGTACAGCTACTTCTTTAGAGCTTATGTGAATGATTTCTCGGCACATATGGGAGATAAGGGAGAAGTTGCTGTAGGGCGGTTACAGCAGTTGATTGCACCGGAGTTTAGTGATATGAAATCGTTGTTTGCTTACTAGTGTCATGTCAACCTTGCAATGTCGTAAATACTGCATAAAATCAAGGCTTTAAAAAAACATTGTCCGTGATTTCAATTGACTGCAATAACAACACAGTTGGAATAGTTTGAATTTCACTTGATGGTACCTACTATATGATTATCAAGTTTACAATTATTTGAGTGATAAGCTATCGCAAACAAACGTCTCAACTTTTGCATAATCAAGGCAACCCACCTGACCTGTCTTTCTGGCAGGAAGCCATGAGTTACATCCGTTAACAAGTTAGTAGGTGTTTAGTTTTAAACCCCTATTAAACGCAATGTAACTCATACCTTTAGGTTTGAGTTGATTTCAATACCTTATGGGCAAAGAATTTCTATACAAAGAATGCATTGCATTCCGTCATATTTCTCTGTAAAATGACGACATGGTTAAACGGATAATAAAATGTCCTAAAACTTCATTTTTCCTTCTTGGGCCGAGGGGAACAGGGAAGAGCACTTGGTTGCACGCCAGATTCAAGAAAAATACCTACTTTATAGATTTATTAGATGAATCTTTATATCAGGAATACCTGCGTGATATTTCCCTCTTCAGCGCTGAACTAGAACCATTAAAACCTGGAACATGGGTATGCATAGACGAAATCCAACGTTTGCCAAGCCTGTTAAATGAAGTGCATCGCTTGATTGAGCGAAAAAAACTACTTTTTGTTCTAACAGGTTCAAGCGCCAGGAAACTACGTAGAGGCGGTGTAAATTTGCTGGGTGGCCGTGCCGCAAAAAAGTTGATGTATCCATTTGTTCCAGAGGAGTTGGGACGCAATAGATTCAACCTCCTTGAAACACTTCAGTTCGGGACACTGCCTTTAGTATGGGCGTCTGAAGATAAAAACGAGACACTGAGGGCCTATGTACAGATGTATTTTAAAGAAGAAATCCAGTCGGAGGCAATTGTGAGGAATTTGCCCGCATTCTCTCGTTTTTTACCGGTTGCAGGACTTTTTCATGGCCAGATTCTTAATACCACAACCCTGGCAAGAGATGCAGGGGTGGCAAGGACCACGGTTAATGGGTATTTGGATATTCTTGAAGATACACTAATAGCATATAGATTACATGCGTTTTCAGGGAATTTAAGGAGCCGTGAAAGAAAACACCCGAAACTATATTGGATAGACCCCGGCATTGTCAGGGCCGTTAAAAACCAGTATGGCCCGGTTGCTATTGAAGAAAAAGGATTTCTCTTTGAAGGTTGGATATCAATGCTGTTGAGGTTTTACGGGGAGCATTTTCAGTTATTTGATGACATTTACTATTGGGCGCCGGCGGAATCAAAGAATATTGAGGTCGATTTTCTACTCCAGCGTGGACGGCAGTTTATTGCAATTGAAGTAAAGGCTGCGGAGAGAATGAGGCCGGAATACTTGCGAGGGCTTAAGGCTATAGCGCCGTTGAAAGGGGTTAAGCGCAGGATTTTGATCTATACTGGGAAAAAAATCCTCAAAACGCCGGATTCCATAGAAATCATTCCTCTGGAAAATTTCCTGAAACTGCTGGAAGATAATGAACTATAGGTTATAGGAGACAAATAACATCTTGTCAAATTGGTTCCTTTATGCCTTGAATAGAAGCTATGATTCCTGTACAAATTCTGATAGTAGAATTACCAACTATAGACATACAGATAGAAGATTGATCAAATCTGATGAGCTTACAGAAGGGAAAATCCACATAAGCTCTAAAGAAGTAGCTGTACAAATGAGCGTTTTCATAATCTCTTGATTATATAGGAATTTCTATTTTAAATCTTTTGGAGTTAAGGCTTTAGCCTTTTATTATAACTGTAGCGGAGGTTTTCCTGCCCGAAAGACTTGTCAGGCGGGCAACCATCCACACACAACAGATTCAATAGCAACTTAAGGCACTTCAAACTTGGTTGCCTGCCCGACTTTGCCATTCAGGCAGGCTGCTATGCCGCTCTATGATTATCAAGTTTACAATTATTTGAGAGATAAGCTATCGGTGACCCCTTGACCCCAAAAACAAAAATTCCCAAAAATTAATCCTCCTATTCCTTTGTCCATTCAGGATATTTATTTTCATCAATAATTTGATTTGCTGTTTCT
>CAKKPF010000074.1 GCA_919901575.1 Candidatus Brocadiaceae bacterium | reverse complement strand
CTCTTGTCTTTGCCGATTGGAATAATCTTCACATTCTCACCTTCCGCAAGACCTTTTTCATTTACAATGTCGTCAATATTCTTTATCTCTGGCAAATATATCTCTGGAAAAGATGTAGGGTTCCTTAATGACTCCACAAACTCGCCAGGTTTCTGTAATCCTTCACATCCGGCAGCAACCATGAATACAATAGGAAGAAACCCCATTAGAACATTTCTAGAAAGCATAATATTCGGCATAATTATATCGTGTAAAGCTCCATTGTAACTATCTTTAAGAAAATTGTGGATTTTGATTTTAACAGCAATATCAGAGGCGGTCAATATAAATAAACCATTGGAAGCCCGCCAGGGAAAGAAAGACTTATTAAAAATTTTGATTGAAATAATTTCTCTTAAAATATAATCTTAGAGTTGTTATTGATCTGGCAAGTGTACGATTATAGATTTGACGATTTAGACATAACTTATTTATAAATAAAACAAGGAGCATTTTAATGAGAGTTGTTGACAGAAGAAGAGTTTTGCCGGAAGTAACAATCGGCCTGAACAAAGAAGAAGCTATCATACTTACATCTATCTTGAGCAAAAGTGAATTAGAAAAAGATTTCTGCCGCGATTTGTTATCTGAGATTGATGTGATTCTGAAAGATGTTGATTTCAAAGAGAGAAATGTTTAATAAATTAATTATCTATGACCCTGACTGCAAAATCCAAACATAGAATTCTTCTAACAGTATTATTAATATGCCTTTCAGGATGTGCGGCAAACCAGAAAACAACATCACCCTCCACTGCCAAAAAAGATACATGGTTTGCAAAAGATAAAGCACAACATTTTTCAGCTTCCTTCCTGATTGGAGCACTGACATATTCAATAGCGAGAGCGGGAAAAGCAGACAAGGATGACGCAAGTATAATTGGTTTCTCGTTCTCAAGTACATGCGGTATAGCTAAAGAAATTAATGACGAGACCAAACATAACAATTGGAGTTACAAAGACCTGGTCTGGGACTTTCTTGGCAGTGGTGTTGGAGTATCTGTATCTAATGCATTGGACTGATTTCCCAACTTAAATGAGTGAGGAAAGTTTTTTAAGAGCCTAAATTGAAATTTCTTTCAGATCTGAGCTAAAATGGAAATTTACCTCGTAAGGCATGGTGCCGCTCACACAAAAGAGGACGATCCGGAAAGGCATCTTAACAATAATGGCCTTAATCAGTGTCGTTTAACAGGAAAGGCCTTAAACCGATTAGACATTACGTTTGATCTCGTAATCAGTAGTCCCAAGGCTCGCGCACGTCAAACGGCAGAAATCATTGCTGATGAAGTGGGATATCAAAAGAATGAAATCAAAGTCACTGAAACGCTGGAACCAACGGCCTCTCCGAAAGATACAATCTCATATCTAAACAACTTTGCAGATAAAAAGAGACTTATGCTCGCAGGCCATCTGCCCTTACTTGGAAACCTTGCTTCGGAGTTGCTGAGCAGAAATTCACAAATCTCATTATATTTTGAAGCGGGTGCAGTCTGCCAGATTGACGTTGATCAGCCCATTTCTTATACCGGTATTTTCCGATGGTTCTTAACACCGGAACAACTCAGGCTCATAGCACAAGCCTGAATACTATGTCGAACTTAATTGCTTCTACCGTATTTTAGACAAGATATCAGAATAAATAACCAAAAATTCGCAATATTCGTTTTATAAGGAGGAGAGCGTGCAAAGAAAACGTAGCAAACTTACCTTTAGTACCGTCTTTATTGTAATGTTACTCAATCTTAGTGCCGGGTTTATTTGTTCCCTGCCGTCTGTTGCTTTTACACAATCTGCAGATGAGTTATACGAACTGAAGCTGCCTCCATATGTATTAGAACCCATAATCCCGGAAAATAATCCTTTAACTAAGGGAAAGGTTTTCTTGGGGCAGAAGCTTTATTTTGACAAACGCCTTTCTGCTGATGATACTGTAAGTTGTGCCACATGCCACGATCCAGAAAAAGGATTTGCAGATGGTGAAATTGTGGCCATTGGCATAAATGGTCAGAAGGGTGCAAGAAATAGTCCCACTACACTCAATACCGCCTTTTTTGATACTCAATTCTGGGATGGAAGGGTATTAACATTAGAAGAACAAGCTATACTGCCCATCGCCAACCCCATAGAAATGGGCATGCCTTCTCATGATGCTGTTGTAGAGAAAATTTCAAACATAGCCGAGTATAAGGCCGATTTTAAAGCTGTCTTTGGTTCGGATAACATTACGATTGATCAGATTGCGCAAGCCATTGCATCTTTCGAACGAACTCTTATAACGTTTAATACACCTTTTGACAGATTTATAGCAGGAGAAGAAAATGCAATAAGTACGTCGGCAAAAAGAGGTTGGGAGTTGTTTCAGGGAAAGGCACGCTGCCTGACCTGTCATGAATTTAATGTATCCTACCCATTTTTTACTGATAATAAATTCCACAATATAGGCGTTGCGATGAAGGATAAGGATTTTGGAGCTTTAGCACGTAAAGCAGCCGGCTCTGATGCAGACCCGTCTGCACTTGCACACGAAAAAGCAGCCTCTGAACTCGGACGTTATTTAGTAACAAAAGAACCAAAGGATATCGGTGCTTTTAAGACTTCGGGACTCAGAGACATAGCCCTTACCTCTCCATATATGCATGATGGCAGTGAGCCAACACTGGAAAGTGTTATTGAGTTCTATGATAAAGGCGGTGTCCCCAACCCTAATCTTGATGGAGGAATCAGGCCCCTGAATCTTTCAGAAGAAGAAAAGACAGACTTAGTAGAATTTATGAAGGCCTTAACGAGTAACGATTTACCAGAGCTTATTAAAAAACTAAATCCATAAAATTATGGGAATAAAACCTGTACAAAGACTTTTTAGGAGGTAAATAATATGAGTATTAGAAAGTGCAGACAGGACAGAGAAACAAAAAATGAATCATTGTCAGGATTAAACCGTAGAGAATTTTTAAAGACTGCAGTAGCAACCGGTACAATTGCTACAGGTGCAGGCGTTTTCCTAAATTATGCTCAATCCATAGCACAGCAGGTTGAAGTCAAACATGGAACAAATAGATTTACGTTTGCCTACATATCAGATTCACATCTTTTAGACCGAGGCAGGGAACATAGATTTGCAAAATCTCTGATTAAGGCAGTCAAGGATGTGAATGCCTTGGAACCACAACCAGACTTTGTACTTTACGGAGGCGACCTTGCACAATTGGGATTACGAGACGAACTTTCTTTAGGAAAGGACATAATAGCCGAACTAAAACCAAAGTTATATATGATGGTAGGTGAGCATGATTGGTACTATGATATGGGAGACGTATGGAGGGAATTCTTTGGTAAACCAACTTATTCTTTTAATCACAAGGGTATACACTTTATTGTACTTAACAGTGTAGTTGTAGAGGATTATTGGTCAGGGCCAAAGATGGCGCCGATGGAACGAATGCTTTTTATGGCACAGCTTGATAATCCAAAAGGCAGACCATTTACCGTTGGGGAAGAACAGCGTAAATGGTTGAGTGATGATCTGTCGGGAGTAGAAAAACATATACCTATTGTGGTCTTTTCTCATTCACCGTTATATAAGTATTACAAGGCGTGGAATTTCTGGGCTGATGATGCAGAGCAAGTCCAAAAGTTGTTATCTCCATTTAAGACAGTAACTGTCATTCATGGACACACACACCAGGTGCTTACGAATAAGATAAAAAACATTGCTTTTCATGGTATGATGTCAACAGCCTGGCCATGGCCCTATGCGCCAGAAGGCATACCAAAACTTACGGTTCAAATGGATAGGCCAGATCCATTTAATCAGTTTGATGGTACCGGATGGGGAATAGTTGATACACTTCACGACGGAAATGTCAATAAAACCTACAAACTATGGGATAGGAACCCTATGATTGTTTCATATGATAAGGTATCGACAGGTAGAGAACTTGTACCAGGACCTTCTTATTAACTTTTTTACATGAAACTAATGAATATCAATATAACGAAATATGATAGGAGGAAAATGAGGATGAAAACTACACATAAAATGTTTATAGGCTTGTTTGCCCTTTTGATGATGTATGCTGTATCTGCAAATGCAGATAACAATTCTGCTACTAATGTTTCTAGCGTTATTCAACAATCTAAAGAACAGTCTGTTCAGATTGTTACTGCCTGTGATGGGAAGAAAAAAGTTATCGTAGAAGGATATAAGGAAGGAGAACCTATGCCTGAACATAAGGCAAGAGAAGTTGCAAAACTCCTTACTGCCTTAATGGATTACTGTGAAGAGGAGATTACAGCAAAGATACCAGAGACCGAAATAGCTATACAGCTTTCAATTAATGGCGACCCTTTTATAAGTGTTACAGCGATAGAAGAGTTGCCTTTAGTTTTAGTACACGGGGGAAAACCACATACAGAGAGGGAGAAACGAATCTGGTCAGCAGAATTAAACCGCATGATTGATACGGGATATAAAATCTTCCACGACCCGACACTTGGCACAAATGGAATTTCCTGTGATATGTGCCACCCTAATGCTTCAAATACACACCCTGAAACATATCCAAAATTTCAGACACAAACAAAAAAGGCGGCGCTCCTGAGAGATATGATCAACTGGTGTATTGAAAACCCGCAAGAAGGTAAAAAGCTTTCAGATGATGATCCCAGGATGAAGGCGCTGGAGGCATATATAATCTCAGAACGTACTGGTGTAATCCTTGAACCTGGAAAACATTGAAGGTTTATAATCGCTGATGTTAAGATATGAACAAAACATGCTCATAAAGTTTTATTCCATTCTAAAACTAATAAAATTTTCACATACCATCTTTTCGTTACCATTTGCCGTAATGAGTGCATTTATTGGCACAGAAGGTATGCCTGGCATAAGACAACTTTTATTAATATTAGGCGCACTGGTAGTAGCGCGCAGTTGTGCAATGTCTTTTAACAGGCTTGTGGATGCCGGATATGATATTGACAACCCCAGAACCTCTTACCGTATACAACTCCAGGGCCTTATAGGAAAAGCAAATCTCTGGTTTTTCACGATCTCGTGTACACTTTTGTTTATTTTTTTTGCCGGAATGTTGAATCGCTTGTGTTTACTCATATCTCCGTTAGCCCTCCTGATAATTTTTGGTTACTCATACACCAAAAGATTTACCAATTTATCACATCTTGTTCTGGGAATCTCACTTGCATTATCCCCAATAGGCGCATGGATAGGAGTAACAGGAGAAATTGATATTGCCCCTTTTATACTTGCACTTGCTGTACTGCTGTGGACTGCGGGTTTCGACATTATCTATGCTTGTCAGGATTTAGAGCATGATATAAAATCCGGATTATATTCTATCCCCAAGAAAATGGGGATTAAGAATTCTCTCATACTATCCTCAGTACTGCATTTTCTTATGGTAATCGTCTTGTTTCTTTTTATGTACTTTGCGAAGCTTAATTTTGTTTATTTTGGAGGAGTTTGTATTGTTAGCATAATGCTGGTTTACGAGCATTCACTGATAAAACCACATGACCTGTCAAAAATAAGCCTGGCCTTCTTTACTGTCAATGGCATTATAAGTATGATTTTGATGGTTGCAACACTTGTAGACGTCGTTATCTTTTATTAAAAAGCCATAAGATAAAAGACAAGACTACACTGATGATGATGCAGGTTGTAACGGGAAAGTAGAAACTATAATTTTTTCTCACAACGGCTAAGTCGCCCGGCAACTTACCAATAAACGGTATCTTGTTTCCTAAAATAAAAACAAATCCAATTATTACCAGTAAGAAACCAATAAAAATGAATATTTTCCCAAAATCAACCACAGCTATGATATATTACAATTCTTTTAAGCTTTCTTTCTTCCTTTTTTATTCTCTTTTATTCCCTTTCCTCTTCCATTTCCGGTATAAACTTTAAAGGACTCCGGGGTTCTTATATCATTGCTCAGGAATTTTTCCCCCAAGTATGATTTTCTTGCAAGTGGATCATTAATTATCTTTTGCGTCGTACCACTGGTTATAATAGTTCCCGTACTAATGATATAAGAATGATCCGTAATGCTTAATGCTTCCCTCACATTGTGATCTGTTAATAATATTCCGATACCCTGTTCTTTCAGGCCTAAGACAATATCCTGAATCTCTGCAACAGCTATTGGATCAATAAATGAAAATGGTTCGTCCAGGAGGATTAGTGAGGGTGAAGTTGATATTGCTCTTGCAATCTCAAGCCGTCTTCTTTCGCCACCTGAGAGTGTATAAGCCATTTTCTTTGATAAATGCGTTAACCCCAGTTCTCCCAAAACCTGATTTAATCTTTTCATTCTTTCTCTATAATTGAATTTAATCGTCTCTAACACGGCTAGTACATTTTCTTCAACCGTTAAACGTTGAAACACTGATGGTTCTTGAGAAAGATATCCCATACCTAATCTTGCGCGCATGTATATTGGCATGTTCGTAACATCCTCGCCACGAAAGAAAACTTTTCCATAATCTGGTTTGATCATGCCGATCACTATTGAAAAAGCCGTGCTTTTTCCGGCACCATTTTGTCCTAGAAGCCCTGCTATCTCTCCGGAATGAACCTCGAAACTGATGCGATCCACGGCAGTCTTTTTGCCATAAGATTTCTCTATTTCAACAGCCTGTATTAGTTTCATTTTTCAGTCCTGTAAGTTATCTGATAAATTTAATTGTACCCGGAGGCCAGAATACCATAAATGCCTTTCCCACCAGGCTATCCGCAGGAACGATTTTCCAGTACCTGCTATCATTACTGTTCCTACTATTATCACCAAGAAAGAAATACTCTTCTTTACCAATTTCAACAGGTATGAATGTGCCCCATTCTCCGGCATCTGTGTAGTAAACATCACGGAAGATTGAAATATTTTTAAATACAGCTCCAGTATTTATCCCGCCAATCTTCAATCCGCTGGATCTCGTTTGATCTTTCAATGATGATAAATCAGTATCATATGTATGAGAAAAAACCACTGAATTATTCAGTTTCAGTATAATTTTATTATCAACATTCGAGAATTCAATTTTGCATCCTTTTTCAGGCTCTATAAAAACTCCAGCATCACTTTCAACAATCGACTCTGATACCTTTAAATACGATTCCTTTCCCTCTCCCCTTAAACTTACAAAAGCCTCAATTGATTTCTCATCCTCCTCCAGTATAATTGAAATACCTCCATTATTTCCAGAAACCGAGACATCAAATTTTATCATAATATCGCCATTTACTGCTTCGGCATTCTCACTGTTGTAAACGCTGTAATCTGTAATCTTTCTTTTAAATGTTATATATGATTTCTGGCCAATTCCCTCTGGTAACTGTAGTTGCAACTGTTCTCCGTCAATATCCCAGAATTCGTCTTTTACCTCCCAGTTCTCAACTATTTCCTGTTTTACCGGATAATTACTATCAAAAACCGGTACCCAGAGCACTTCCTGAACCTTCGCCGGCTTTCTTTCTATTTTATCATTAATGTAAATGTCACCATTTACAATCTGTAACTTTTCCTCCGGCAAACCAATCAACCGCTTTATATAATTCTTGCGCTCAACATGAACATTTGTGGAACCACACGTTTCACAAAGAACAGCGTCTACTGTATTACAAGACTTACATTCTACTTTATGATATTGACTCACACCAATAAACCCTTTTATGCTATTAAACTTAGCCTTAAAGTAATTTTCACCTTTCACTGCGCTAGAGCACTTTTCGCAGATCATTGATTGGGCTGAAGAGTGGCCGCATGATAAGCAGGTAACATCGCCAAATGGATATTTAAAAACTGCAACATCCCATCTTTCCGGTTTGCCAAAATCATAACCAAACTTATTTACAAGTATCCTGTTGCCTCCCCTATTCCCATATTCAGATATGCGTATCTTATGAAAACAATTCGAGCATTTCACATAATTTAAGCTGTGATTACTTTTGAACTTCCAGGCACAATTAGGACACTTAACCGATTTATGTTGCCCCAACAATGTTGGCGCCATTGATCCTGTAGGAATTTTGAAAGCTTCTACCACATATATCCTCAACACAAAAGCCAGCGCTACGGCAATCAAAATTGATTCGAGGTTTTCACGAACAAATCCCTTTTTCTTTTTATCTTTTTTCTTTTCGACACCAACTTTTTGTTCTGTATTACTCATATTTTATTCACCAGTAGCCAATACAGACAAAAACGCGCTTTGCGGGATTTCTACACTACCAACATTTTTCATTCTCTTTTTTCCTTCTTTCTGTTTTTCAAGAAGCTTTCGTTTTCTGGTAACATCACCACCGTAACATTTCGCCGTAACATTTTTTGACATTTGACGTATTGTTTCTCTTGCAATAACCCTGCTCCCAATAGCTGCCTGAAGAGATATCTCAAACATATGCCTGGATATATCTTTCTTTAAACTCTTTACTAAATTTCTACCCTTAACATCTGCCTTCTTCCGGTGGACAATACACGAAAGGGCATCTACCTTTTTTCCTGCAACCAGTATATCCAGTTTCACGAGATCCTCAGGCGCATAACCAATAAACTCATAGTCCAGCGTGCCAAACCCTCTTGTCAAGGACTTCAATTTATCATAAAAATCAAATATTATTTCTCCCAATGGAATCTTATACGTAAGTATGGCTCGCTTTTCACTCAAATATTCTGTGCTCTTGTATGTAGCCCTTCTTTCGTCGACCAACTGCATAATTGCCCCGATATATTCTGATGGAAGAATAATCTTGGCTTCAACTACAGGTTCGCGAAATTCTTCTATTGAGCTTACGGGAGGCAATTTCTCAGGATTGTCAACATTTATTACCTTGCCATCATAAGTCAGTACCTCGTACGTCACAGTTGGCGCTGTTTGTACCAGCCCGATATTACTCTCTCTTTCCAGACGTTCCTGCACAATCTCCATATGTAAGAGCCCGAGAAATCCGCATCTAAAGCCAAACCCCAGGGCCTGAGAGGTTTCAGGCTCGAATGAAAACGAGGAATCATTAAGCCACAGTCTTTCAATCGCATCTCTCAAAGGCATGTAATCTGTATTGTTTGAAGGATACAAACCACAATAAACCATAGGAAGTGGCCTGCGATAACCTGGCAGGGCAACCGTAGACCTGCGTTTCGACAAGGTTATCGTATCACCTATATGAACATCATGTATAGATTTCATATTTGCAATACAATAACCAACACTTCCAGTGCTTAATACTTCAACCGGGGTCATATCAGGTTTGAGAACACCCAACTCAATAACCTCAAACGATCTATTAGACTTCATCATGAGAATATTGTCGCCTACCTTGATTGAACCATCAATAATCCTTATATAAACAATCACACCACGATAATCATCGTAAACAGAATCAAAGATCAAGGCTCGTAAAGGTGCGTCCACATCACCATCAGGCGCCGGCATCTTTGTTATTATGGCGTCGAAAATATCTTCTATCCCACGACCGGTTTTTGCACTTACGCTCAGAATATCTTCGTCCTTTACGCCAAGAATGTGAACTATCTCTTCACTTACCTCTTCCGGTCTGGCAGATTTAACATCTATCTTGCTGAGAACCGGTATTATTTCAAGGTTTTTCTCCATTGCCATATACATGTTAGTTATTGTCTGTGCCTCTATTCCCTGTGATGCGTCAACCAGAAGTAACGCACCCTCACAGGCACTGAGACTTCTAGACACCTCATAGCTGAAATCAACATGCCCCGGAGTATCTATCAGATTCAATAAGTAAATCTCTCCATCTTTCTCATAATTCAAAGAGACTGCACTGGCTTTTATGGTGATACCCCGCTCTCTTTCCAAATCCATATCATCCAGCATTTGGTCACGGAATTTTCTCGGATTCACAGCCTTTGCCTTTTGAAGCAGGCAATCCGCAAGTGTAGATTTACCATGATCTATATGAGCTATTATACAAAAATTGCGTATCAGATTGATGTTCAAATGAAACTCCTGTTATCCCGGTTAACGGGGTTTTTTACTGCTTAAATCTCCCCATGACATAATTGGCCATTGCCGCAATCTCTTCCTCTGATAAAATATCACCAAATGGTAAGTAGTTAGGGTTATCCGGATTTCCGTTTGTAATTGAGTTTGTAAAGTCGTCAACCGTACGTGATTTCAGCCAATCCTGATCAGTAAAATTCTTAACTCCAAAATTTATGCCGGTTGGAGTACCCTTGCCATCCTCGCCATGGCATAACGCGCACTTTTCAGCATATATCACATCAGTATCTACTTCATCAGCAAATGTGTTGGAAAAACTTAAACAAAAAAGTGAACCTGAAAATAAAAAACTTACTATTGCCTTGCTTCTCAATGTAATTCCCATTTCATGAAAAATATTTTATATACAACACGTACAATTCGTGCTTGTTTACCGTACAACACTCATTTGATTATTTCTATCAAACTTTTTCTGAAAAGCCCTAATGCTAACGCCCTGTGACTGATCCGGTTTTTCACCTCTGATCCTAATTCCGCTATGGTTCGTTTATATTCCGGTACATAGAATACGGGATCATATCCAAAACCCTTCTTTCCGCGAGCTTCAGTATCAATAAGGCCTTCACAACTTGCTTCTACAACAAACTGCAACTTATCAGGTTCGGCCAGTGCTATTGCACAACGAAACCTCGCCGTTCTCTTTTCAAAAGGGACTCCTTCTAATTCCGCAAGTAATCTTAAACATTTTTCCTCGTAACCGGCATCTTCTCCACAATAACGGGACGAGAAAACACCGGGGCGCTTATCCAGTGCATCAACCTCTAATCCAGAATCATCTGCCATCACATACATTTTACAGAACCTGGCCAGTTCGAGAGCCTTCTTTATTGCATTCTCTTCGAATGTAAAACCATCTTCAATAACATCAGGAGGATTCTCAAAATCCTCTAAATCCAGCAGCGTTACAGGTATTCCGCTCAGAATATCCCTGATCTCCTCTCTCTTTTTGTAATTGTGAGTTCCAATTACAATTCTACTTACCTTCACGGCTATATTGCTCCATAAAATAGCGTAGCCCGCCTGAATAATAGGCAGGTTACTGCATACTATGTACGGGCGTATTGTCGTGCCGAAGGCAGATTCGCCGTGGCGAACAATACGCCCCTACAGCCTTCTTTTATTATCACTAACCATCCAATACTTCTTTTTGTATCCTGGTTAATTCACTTATACCTTTCTTTGCCTGTCCGATCATTTGACTAAGCTCCTCCTCTGAGAATGTCCGCTTCTCCGCAGTACCCTGCAACTCTATATATTCACCCTTCCCAGTTAATACTATATTCATATCAACACTTGCCGAGACATCCTCTTCATAACAAAGATCCAGGACAGGCATACCATCCACTACTCCCACACTCACAGCCGCCACACTCCCCAAAAGCGGTTCACCCGTGATTTCACCATTATTCTTCAACCAGTTGACGGCATCAACTAACGCAACGTATGCGCCCGTAATAGCCGCGACCCGCGTGCCGCCGTCAGCCTGAATCACATCACAATCTATCCATATTGTCCTTTCGCCAATTGCCGACAAATCAACAACGGCACGCATGGACCTCCCTATCAACCTTTGAATTTCATGAGTACGTCCGCCTACCTTGCCACGGGAGGATTCTCTTGAAACCCTCTTTGGTGTAGAGCCGGGTAGTAAAGAATATTCTGCCGTAACCCACCCCTGGCCGGTATTTCTTTTATGAGGCGGCACGCCTTCGTCTACCGAAGCCGTACATATTACTCTTGTGTCCCCAACTTGTATAAGAACAGAACCCTGTGCAAATTTTGTATAATTTCTTTCTATCAGGACAGGCCGCATTTCATCAGGTTTTCTTCCGTCTTTTCGCATTATGGACCTCTTTTGTTACTTCTATAGTTTAATCTTTTAAGAAAAACGCATCCCCTGAAAGAAGCTTCCTATTCTTACTTACAAATGAGAAGCTTCAATAGAGCCTTCTGAACGTGTAATCTGTTTTCAGCTTGATCGTAAACTATGGAATGCTGACCATCTATAACGTCATCCGTAATCTCCTCACCACGATGAGCCGGCAAACAATGCATCACTAAAGCATCCTTCTTTGCATAAGACATTAATTCATCATTAACCTGAAAACCTTTAAAATGATTACGCCTGGTCACGGCTTCTTTTTCCTTCCCCATACTAACCCATGTGTCTGTATAGATAACATCCGCATCTTCAACTGCTTTTTTTGGATCTCTAAGTTGTTCAATGCAGGTTTTGTTGCTTTCTGCTATTTTTCGAACCTCTTCTAAAAACTCTGAGGATAATTCATAATTTTCAGGTGAAGCCGCCTTATATGAGACATTCAGTTTCGCGCATAAAAAGGCTAATGATCTGGCAACATTGTTTCCATCGCCAACATATACTAATTTAACATTGTCAAGGCTGCCTTTCTTTTCCTTTATTGTATACAAATCCGTAAGAGCCTGACATGGATGAGTATAATCTGAAAGCGCATTAATTACGGGCACAGAGGCGCTATTAGCAAGCTCAACAACCGTTTCATGAGCATAGGTTCTAATGGTAATACAATCCACATATCGTGATAAAACTTTTGCAACATCTTTTATTGATTCGCGTTCACCAAGATTTATGTCATGCTTGGTCAGGTATATCGCATGTCCCCCCATCTGTGTCATGGCAACTTCAAAGGAAACCCTCGTTCGCATCGAGCTTTTCTCAAAAATCATACCGAGCGTTTTACCGGCAAGACAATGGTCCGCCTCACCGCTTTTATAAGACTTCTTCATTTTGGCAGTTAACTCAAACAGCTCATCGATATCTTCAAGCCTGAGATCTGAGATTGAAACCAGATTTTCACACTGCATAATTTTTCCTA
Source organism: Candidatus Brocadiaceae bacterium (assembly GCA_919901575.1). Taxonomy (GTDB): domain Bacteria; phylum Planctomycetota; class Brocadiia; order Brocadiales; family Scalinduaceae; genus Scalindua. The sequence continues at coordinate 978 of CAKKPF010000074.1, read as the reverse complement.
TAATTATTTAGTTATTACCTAAATTGCGAGATATTTGCAGAATAAACTAAGTCTTGCTTGTTATATTCCACAAAACATTTTTTAAGATTTCCAATCCCTTATCTATATGTTCCTTTTTCACATTCAGTTGCGGCATAAACCTTATCACGCTATCATGAGTACAGTTTAACAACAACCCGGCATCCATACACTTTTTTACAGCCTCTGCTGCCGGAACCTTAAGCTCTATGCCTATCATCAAACCTATACCTCTCACTTCTTTAATAACATCAAGTTCATTTGCCATATCTGCCAGTTGCTCAAAAGTATAGTCACCCATCTTTGCCGCATTGACCAATAAACCTTCGGCTTCAATTGTTTCAAATACAGCAGCTGATGCTGCGCAGGCAAGGGGATTACCCCCAAAAGTAGAGGCATGACTGCCCGGCACAAGGCTTTTAGCTATTTCCTTCGTTGTCTCCATAGCGCCAACGGCAGTACCGTTTCCAAGTGCTTTAGCAAGCGTCATAATATCAGGCGTTATATCATAATGTTGATATGCGAAATACTTTCCTGTCCTTCCCATCCCGCACTGAACCTCATCCAGAATCAGGAGAATATCATTTTCATCACAAATCTTCCTTAATCCTTTCATGTATTCTTTTTCGGCCACATTAATTCCACCCTCTCCCTGAATAGGTTCAAGCATTATGCCGCAGGTCTTATCATCCACGGCATTTTCCACCTCGCCAAGGTTATTAAATGAAACATATGAAAAGCCTTCAACAAGGGGGGCGAAGCCACGATGATACTTTGGCTGTGCTGTAGCCGTTACGGTCGCAAGGGTTCTCCCATGAAAGGAATCTCTCATAGTAATAATCTTATATTTCCCTTTGGGAGAACAGTGAATCCTTGCCAGCTTTATGGCCGCCTCATTCGCCTCCGCCCCGCTGTTACAGAAAAAGCATTGACCGTTAAAAGAATTTTCAGAAATATACT
>CAKKPF010000073.1 GCA_919901575.1 Candidatus Brocadiaceae bacterium | reverse complement strand
TGCCTTACATTGCCGTATTGGGAGAATACAGATAAATGTTTAGAAACGCATTTAAAAATCTCACCGTAAAGCCTGGAGTTACTATCAGCGCAAGTTTCTTTATTGTTATTATGACAGGCGCTCTCCTGCTCATGCTTCCGGCGGCAACTGTTGACGGAAACGGCGCTTCACTGGTGGATGCCTTTTTTACTTCCACATCAGCGCTTTGTGTTACCGGTTTGGCGGTGCAGGATACGGCTGTATATTTTTCACGATTTGGCCATATCGTTATCCTAGTCCTGATGCAGCTTGGCGGATTGGGCATAATGACTTCGTATACATTTTTCAGTATCGCCATTGGCAAACGGATTCTTATCTCTCAACAGGTTGCAATGAAGGAAGTGCTTGATACCGGATATGGGGAGGTAAAGAAAACAGTCCTTTTTATAATCATATCAACATTTGTTATTGAGGCTGTTGGCGCCGTTGTACTGGCAATCCATTGGTCAAATGAACCTTTCGGCGATTATGTATTCTTTTCTATATTTCATTCTATCAGCGCTTTTTGCAATGCAGGATTCTCTCTTTTTAGTAACAGCCTGATAAATTATAGTGGTGACGTAGTCGTTAACGTTACGATTGGACTGCTTATCGTATCCGGCGGGCTGGGTTTTATAGTTTTATCCAATCTTTTTGGTTATTTTTCATTATTTCCCAAAGGCAATAAAAAGAGAAGGTTAAATTTACATACCAAGATAGTGTTGACGATGACTGGAATTTTAATTATAGTGGGCGCAATTCTTTTCTATATATTTGAGTGCAAAAATACATTAGACCTGTTTTCAATCAAGGATAAAATTTTGGTTTCTTTTTTCCAATCTATCACAACCAGAACTGCAGGATTCAATACAGTTGATATCGGCAGCCTCACAACACCTACGTTTTTGTTCTTTATCTTTTTTATGTTTATTGGTGGTTCGTCAGGGTCTACAGCGGGTGGAATTAAAACAGGTACTTTTTTTGTAATTGTTGCAGTCGTTTACAATATGTTTCGGGGCAGGGAAGAGGTGGAAGTATTTGAGCGTACAATTCAAAGACGTACCGTACAGAAGGCCGTTTCTATTGCGACGCTATCTTTATTAACAATCTTAATGTTTTGCTTAATTTTACTATATACAGAGGAGGCGTCGTTTAAGGCCGTTATCTTTGAAGCGTTTTCAGCATTTGGGACAGTCGGCCTTAGCGCTGGATTAAGTCCTGATTTAACCGCTATAGGAAAGGTTATAGTAAGTATATTAATATTTGTTGGCAGGGTTGGTCCATTGACCCTGGCATTAGTTCTTGGAAGGGATGTTGCTGAGAAAAGAATCCTTTTTCCTGAAGAAAGAATAGTTGTGGGTTGATTTTTGACATGGTATTTTGGGTTTTTAATCTTTGGTTATTGTTTATTTATGGAAAAACTGGATTCCTTGCGAAAGCAAGGTTACATTACCTCCCTTTCGGCCCGCCCGGCCGTTCGGACGGGGAGGCGTCCACGTCCGCCCTGGCGGGATTCCAGGAATCGTTAAGTTGCCAATTAGCTATTGGAAGGAGCTGATTAATATATGAGACAGTTTGCCGTAATTGGTTTGGGGAGATTTGGTTTTAAGGTTGCTGAGGTCTTAGCGGCTAAAGGGGCTCAGGTTATTGCAATAGATAAGAATCCTGCATTGGTGGAAAAGGTTAAGGATATTGTCACTGAGGCGCTGCAATTGGATAGTACAGATGAAGAGGCGTTAAAAGAAAGTGGCGTTGAAGGTGTTGATGTCGCCGTTGTGAGTATAGGAGAGGATGTTGAGTCTAACATATTGACAACCGCAATCTTGAAGAATCTTGGAATTAGAGAAATTGTTGCAAGGGCAGGAACCAGGTTGCAGGCTCAGATACTGAAATTAGTTGGCGCTACGAGGGTCGTTTACCCTGAAGAAGATATGGGACTTCGAGTTGCTAACAGTATTTTAGAGCCGGGAGTATTAGAGTATATTGAGTTAGGGGCGGATTATAATCTGGCGGAGATAGAGGTAAAGGGAGACTTTATTGGTAAATCATTCAGAGAACTTGGTCTTAAATCCAGATACGGTGTTAATGTGATTATGATTATGAAAAAAGTAAAAGAGGATGTTGGCAAGAAAGGAGCATTTGTTGAAAAAGAGATTAAGGAACTACCAACTCCTGATTATGTATTAGGAGCAAAAGATATTTTAGTCGTGGTTGGCGACAGCAAGGATATTGAAGTCCTGGAGAAACATATAAAATAGATGAGAACTATAGCATTAATAAATCAAAAGGGGGGTGTTGGGAAAACTACAACTGCCGTTAACCTTGGGGCTTGTTTGGCAGATTTGGGCAAAAAAGTTGCCTTAATAGACCTCGATCCTCAGGGTAACTCGAGCTCCTGGATGGGTATAAATATTAATGAGTTGCATAAATCTATGTTTCATGTATTTCATGGTGACGCCACTATAAATGAAATTTTAATGGAAACATGTGTAGAAAATATGTGGATTGTTCCGTCTAACGTTACCCTGGCTGCAATAGAAAGAACACTGGCAAATAAACTGGAAAACGATACCATACTTAAAAAAAGCATATCTCCTTTACTAAACCGGTATGATTACATTATTCTGGATTGCCCGCCTTCACTTGGTTTACTCACCGTTAATGCATTATCGGCGGTAAGGGAAGTATTTATACCTTTAGAAACAAAGGTATTGGCTCTTAACGGTCTGGTTACTCTGGTTAATACTGTAAATCTGGTTAAGGATACACTTAATCCTGATCTCAAAGTGACAGGTATAATAGCATGCATGTTTGATGTCAGAACAAATTTGAGCAATAAGGTGGTGGAAAAGATCAGGGATAGGTTTCACGATAAGTTATTTAAGACAATTATAAGAGAGAGTACGCAACTTGCAGAATGTCCTATTTCCGGTAAGCCGATAACCCTGTATGCGCCTGAAAGCCGCGGCGCTCAAGATTATATGGAACTAGCCAGAGAAGTTGTTGGGAGTGAGAAGGGGATTGACCAACGTTACGGCGAAGGTGAAAAAAATATTTTTTGTTGACTAATTTGTTATTTTTTATAATAATTCAAACTTTTGACAATAGGTTGTTACATACATTATTATAATTAAAACAAACATACATAATATATGCTAATAAGTTATCTTCCAATCCTGATTCTACTCTTAGTAGTAATGGGTTTTGCCATTTCTAACATCGTAATTTCCGCCCTTATCGGCCGCCATAAACCAACTGAGGAAAAACTTTCTCCGTACGAGTGTGGTGTGGAACCAACAGGCACTGCCAGGGAGAGATTTTCTGTAAAATTTTATCTAATTGCCATGATGTTTGTTATATTTGATATAGAGGTGGTATTCCTATACCCCTGGGCGGTGGTGTATAAGTCTTTGATGCTTTTCGGTTTAATAGAAATGGCGATATTCATATTAATATTGTTGGTCTGCTATGCTTATATCTGGAAAAGAGGTGGTTTCGAGTGGGAATAGAGACGCTTTTTGGTGATTGTATACTTACTACAACGATTGATAAAGTAGTAAATTGGTCAAGAAAAAATGCGCTTTGGCCTATGCCTTTTGGTCTGGCATGCTGTGCCATAGAAATGATGGCATCAGTGGCTCCCAGATACGATCTGGCCAGATTTGGGGCGGAAGTATTCAGGTTTTCACCGCGTCAGTCAGATTTGATGATTGTTGCCGGTACTGTTACTTATAAGATGGCTGCTGTGACGAGGAAGATTTACGATCAGATGCCTGAACCCAAGTGGGTGATCGCTATGGGGGCTTGTGCGTCTTCCGGAGGCATTTTCGATACATATGCCACAGTCCAGGGAGTGGATGAGATTATCCCTGTAGATGTCTTTTTGCCAGGATGTCCCCCGCGGCCAGAGGCGCTGATTCACGCAATAATGGAGATACAGAAGAAAATAGACAAAGAATCTGTTCTGGACGAGTAGAGGCAATTCATGAATTGCCTGCATATTTTTTTATGTAATGTTTTGAAATTAAGATTCATTAAATTAGAGGTATCATAAAAATATGGCTGAAGTGAGCGCTATAGGAAAGAAATTAAAGGAGACGTTTCCAGAAGCCGTAACTGGTGTGAAAACGTTTAGAGGTGAATTGACTGTTTCAATAAACAAGGATTATATTGGAAAAGTTGCTGAATTTCTCTGTAACGATGATGAATCAGACTTTGATTATCTCTCGGATTTATGCGGTGTAGACAAATCGCGTCTTGACAATAGCAATGCCTTTGAAGTGGTTTATCATCTTTATTCTTTAAAACATAATCACAGGGTGAGACTGAAAGTGGAGATACCAGCTTCAAATCCGAGTATCAAGACTGTTACAAATGTCTGGAAGACAGCGGACTGGCATGAAAGAGAAGCTTATGATATGTTTGGGATAATCTTTGAAGGGCATCCGAATTTGGAAAGAATATTAACGCCTGAAGGTTTTGAGGGTTATCCTTTGAGGAAAGATTATCCGCTTAAAGGCAGGCAGCCGGCATCTCTTAGGGAAGTGTATAGAAAAGGGGAAGGATGACAGCAACAACACAACAGGTAATGACTATCAACATGGGTCCTCAACATCCAAGTACGCATGGTGTATTGAGGCTCATACTGGAGCTGGATGGCGAGACGGTAGTTAAGTCTACTCCTCATATCGGATTTCTTCACCGTGGTATAGAAAAGCTTGCCGAACACAAGACATACCATCAGGTTATCACTCTTACTGACCGTCTGGATTATCTGGCCCCGATGTCAAATAACCTGGGATACGCTCTTGCCGTAGAGAAGTTGTTGGATATAGAGGCGCCTAAGAGGTCACAGTATATAAGGATTATTTTGTGTGAACTTACGAGGATATCATCACATCTGTTATGGCTTGCAACTCATGCCCTTGATATAGGCGCAATGACTGTCTTTTTTTATTGTTTTCGGGAAAGGGAAACACTTAATGATATTTTTGAGATGGTAGCAGGTGCGCGAATGAATCTTTCATACGTCAGGATAGGCGGTGTTGCCAGAGATTTGCCTGACGGTTTTGTTGAAAAGGCAAGAGAATTCGTTAACGTCTTTCCAGGCAGATTAAGGGAATATGAAACTCTCCTGACAAAAAATAAGATATGGCTAATGAGGACGAAAGATGTTGGAGTAATTTCTGCAGAAGATGCAATAAATTACGGGTTAAGCGGACCTAGTATAAGGGGTTCTGGAGTAAAGTGGGATATAAGAAAGTCTGAGCCTTATTCATCATATAATGAAATGGATTTCATAGTGCCTGTTGGCAAGAATGGTGACGTATACGACCGATATTTGGTTAGAATCGAAGAGATGCGTCAGAGTAATGAAATTGTACGTCAGGCCGTAGATACTTTACCTAAAGGTGAATTTATTGCAGATATACCGGATGTTGCTCTGCCTCAAAAAGAAAACCTTAAGAAGAGTATGGAATCTCTGATACACCATTTTAAGATAGTAACGGATGGCATTTGTCCTCCGGTTGGTGAAGTATATGTTTGTGTTGAAGCTCCCAAAGGCGAACTGGGGTATTATGTAGTAAGCGATGGCACAAAGAATCCTTACAGGATAAAAATCAGGCCTCCATCATTTGTTAATTTAGAGGGCCTTCAAAAGATGATAGAAGGCCACTTGCTTGCTGATGTAGTTGCCGTAATCGGTAGTCTGGATATTGTCTTAGGCGAAATTGACCGTTAAATATTTTAGAGATTGAAATAATGGGTAAAGCAAAAAAACAATCTGTACAAGACGAAACCATAGATTTGTCTATGGCGGAAAAGATATTGGATCATTATAAGGATGTAGATGGGTGTTTAATCCCTGTTTTACAAAAGATCCAGAACGGATATGGCTATTTACAAGAGCCTGTCATTAATCTTGTTTCAGAAAGATTGAATGTGAGCGTTAGCGAAATTATTGGAGTTGCAACGTTTTATTCACAGTTTCATTTGAAGCCGCGTGGGAAGCATATAATTAAAGTATGTTGCGGAACGGCATGTCATGTCAAGAAAGCCAAGGGCCTTTCTGCTAAGATTATAGATAGGCTTAAGATAAAAGCGAATGAAACTACAGAGGACAGGATGTTTACCTTTGAAGAAGTATCTTGCGTTGGTGCATGTGGAATAGCTCCGGTCGTTGTGATTGATAAGGACGTGCACGGCACCCTGTCTCCTGATAAACTTGAAGATGTCCTGGATAGGTACGTAAAGCCTGTCGCCTGAGGACGACCCTGGGACATCTCACAGATCCGACTCAGTAGGGCGGCTTAAAACAGGTAAATTATTAAAATTGTTATTTAAATGATATTAGCCTTAGAAATGATAAAATGAGCAACGGAACAAAAAGTAAAAAAACTAAAACAAAAGCCGAAAGCAGTGGAAATGGGAACAAATCAGTAATTTCTGTTTGCATGGGAACAGGTGGTATTGCTGCCGGGGGTGATAAGGTTTTTGCAAGGTTTGAGAAAGAGATAAAAAGCAAAAAACTGGATACAGCCTTAGGGAAACGTGTTTGCAAGACTGCAAAAACAGGTTGCAGGGGTTTGTGTGCCAGAGATGTTCTTGTTGACGTTACTGTGCCGGGAAAGGAGGCTCTTACTTACGAGAGAGTTACGGTTGACATGGTATCTCAAATTGTGGAAGATCACCTTGTGAACAATACACCCGTGAAAAAGTGGTTGGCAAAGGATGATTATCATAAATTTCATGATAACCAGCAGAGACTTGTGCTTGGTAACTGTGGGACAATCGATCCTGAAAACATAGATGAGTACACAATAAAAGGAGGATACAAAGCGCTTGAAAAAGTGTTAACCAAAATGACTCCAAAAGAAGTGATAGATGAGGTAAGCAAAGCTGGCCTTAGAGGTCGTGGTGGCGGCGGTTTTGAGACTGGCTGGAAATGGGAGTCATGTGCTAAATATGATGCTGACGAAAAATTTATTATTTGTAATGGAGATGAAGGCGATCCCGGGGCATTTATGTACAGCAGCATTATGGAGGGAGATCCGCATGCTGTCCTTGAAGGCATGATCATCGGGGGATATGCAATAGGTGCCACGAAAGGATATATATATGTGCGTGCAGAGTATCCACTTGCTGTCGAACGATTACACATTGCAATTCGGCAAGCGAAGGAAAATGGGTTTTTGGGTGAGAATATTTTAAACAGTAACTACAGTCTTGATATCGTTATAAAGGAGGGTGCGGGCGCTTTTGTATGTGGTGAGTCCACTGCGTTGCAATATTCCATCGAAGGTAAACGAGGCATGCCCAGAACAAGACCGCCGCAATCAGTGGAAGCAGGTTTATGGGACAAACCAACCTGTTTGAACAATGTTGAAACATTTGCTAATGTGCCCATCATCATTAATAGAGGTGCGAAATGGTATTCAAAGATCGGCACTGAAAAGAGTAAGGGCACAAAGATATTTGCGCTTACAGGAAATGTTAAAAATACAGGCTTAATCGAGGTTCCGATGGGCATAACCATAAGAGAGATTGTCTTTGATATTGGAGGCGGGATACCGAAGAAGAAAAAATTCAAGGCCGTACAGATTGGAGGGCCTTCAGGCGGTTGTTTGCCGGAATCACTTCTTGATAAACCCATAGATTTTGAATCATTGCTGGAAGCTGGAGCTATGATGGGGTCAGGGAGCCTTGTCGTGGTAGATGAAACTACGTGTATGGTTGATATGGCAAGATTTTTCCTTGCTTTCTGTGCATCCGAATCCTGTGGTAAATGCCCTCCATGCAGGGTGGGAACCACTCTTATGCTGGACATCCTTATCAGGATTACACAGGGAGAAGGTAAAGAAGAAGACCTTGATGTATTAGAGCAGATGAGTGATGAAATTAATACAATGTCTCTTTGCGGATTAGGACAATCGGCGCCAAACCCTATTGTATCTACTTTAAGATATTTTCGCGATGAATACTTAGCGCACATTCGTGATAAGGAATGTCCAACGGCAACTTGCGTTGCGCTTCACAAGTATACAGTTATTCCTGATAAATGTACAAAGTGTACTCTGTGCATCAGGAATTGTCCGGTAAATGCAATATCCGGATCGAAGGATGAAGTGGCATTTATTGACAGGGAAAAATGTATATTATGTAATTTGTGTTATGAGAAATGTAATTTTATGGCAATAAAATGAGTGATATAAATCTTAAAATTGATGGCAAGAATTTGACTGTTCCTAAAGGTACGAATATCTTTATGGCGGCGAAGAACAATGGGATCTATATTCCCGGGTTGTGCTATCATCCAAAATTAACTCAGTATGGCGGTTGCAGACTCTGTATGGTTGAGGTAACTGAACGTGGAAAGTCAAAGCATAGATTTTCCTGTGCGCAACCTGTCTCCGAAGGAATGGAGGTAAAAACTAAAACTCCTGAGGTGGAAAAATACACGAAGTCTGTTATGGAATATCTACTGGCACATCATCCTCTTGATTGTCCGACATGTGACAAGTCAGGGGAGTGTGGTTTGCAAGATGTTACGCATGACCTTAAATTGTCCGCGGGTAGATTTAAGACTGCCAGATTGGACGAACCGATGAAGAGGGACAATCCCCTCCTGGAATACAATACAAACAGATGCATCCTCTGTGGTAGATGTGTGAAAGTGTGTAAAGAAATTGAGGGAGTTGGCGCAATAGATTATCAGAACAGGGGCTTTAAGACTGTTATTGGCACTGCTTTTAACAAGCCTTTGGATTGTAGTTTTTGTGGTGGCTGTGTATCGGTGTGTCCAACAGGTTCGTGGCAGGACAGAACTCTTAAATTCAGGGCAAGACCATGGGAATTGAAAAAGACGCCAACGATCTGCACATACTGTGCTGTTGGCTGTACTGTGGTAATAAACTCCAAGAAGAATCAGGTAATGAGGATAACGTCGGATGATGACCTGGGAATAAATGAAGGTAATCTGTGCGTAAAGGGAAAGTTCGGCCATGAGTTTATTAATTCAAGCAGACGGGTTGAAACCCCCTTAATAAGAAAGATTGGGATATTGTGTCCGGCGTCATGGGAAGAAGCCCTTGATCACGTATCAAAAAAATTCAGTGAAATCATGGATGTGCATGGAGGCAAAGCAATAGGTGGTCTAGGTTCTGAAAAATGTACTAATGAGGATAATTATCTGTTTCAGAAGTTCTGCAGGACGGTATTAGGAACCAATAACATAGACAATATATCTAATATTAAGTCGCCTTCGCTGAACCGGTTGATTCAGGTTTCTATAAAGAACAGGATTGTAGCGACTTCACTGGAAGAGATAGAAAAGGCAGACACAATATTTTTTGTGGGTGCTGATGTAACCGAAGCACATCCTGTGGTCGGGAGCATGGCGAGGAAGGCAATAAGATTAAACAAAACAAAGCTAATTGTTGCGAATGCAAGAAATATTGAATTTAATAGCGTTGCCAGGAAAGATATCCGCTTGAACTATAATTTAGGGACACAAACAATACTAATTAATACCTTGATTAAAATAATTGTTGACGAAAAACTCGTTGATTTGGGTAAGGTGGAATCGTCAACTGAAAATTTTAAAGAATTACGCTCGTTGCTAAAGGCTTCTGACATGGGTATAAGGAAGGCGTCTAAGCTAACAAATGTTTCGGAGGATGCGATAAAGAGCACTTCGGATTTATTAGCAAAGTCTGGGAAATGTTATATTATCTGCGGTAAGGATATTGAAGAGGATCCATTGGCTAAGGATACGATCAAGGCCTTGTTGAACCTTTGTGCATTGATAAATGCAGGTGGTTCTGATAAGGTTTCACTTGTATTCTCCAGGGTTAATAATAATTCTCAAGGTGTAAATGATATGGGAGTTGTGCCGGATTTCTTACCCGGCTACCTCGATATAAATGACCAGTCAAATAGAAAGACGGTAGAAGGCTCATGGGGTGTGAAATTATCTGATGATGTCTCCATGAAGGACACCGAAGATGTTTTTGATCTTGCATCAAGTGGTAAAATAAAAGCGCTTTACGTCATGGGAGAGAATCCCATAGTGAGCTACCCAAATGGTAAGAAGGTAAAGGATGCCTTTAAGAAAGTTGGTTTTGTTGTAGTTCAGGATAATTTCCTTACAGAAACTGCACAACTTGCGGATGTTGTGCTTCCCACCTCAACATATGTTGAAAAGGAAGGTACATTTACAAACATGGGGATGACTGTACAACGGCTGAACAAGGTCATAGAGCAGGTGGGAAACTCTAAGCCAGATTGGCAGATTGTGTGTGACCTGGCCAAAAAGATGGGTCATTCATACTCGTATACATCTCCTAAGCAGATTATGGAAGAAGTAGGTAATAGTGTACCTATATATAAAGGAATTGAAAATAGCGATCTGGCGAAGGAAGGTTTCCGTTGGGTATCTTCAGTTTACAATAAATCTGAACCTGTAAAGTACAGGTTTGAAATTTCCGAATCAAAACTCACTGATATAAAGAAAAGCAAAGAGTATCCATTCGTATTGTTAACAGGTTCCAGTTTAAGGCATCAAGGGACTTACTCCAGAAATTCGAGTTCTCTTGTTTCTCTTGCTTCAGAATGTTTTGTGGAAATTAATAGAAATAATGCGCAGAAGGTGAATATTGCGGATGGCGACATGGTAAAGATTGAATCTGCTCAAGACAAGATACAACTCAAGGCAAAAACTACGAACAGAGTACCTGAAGGCGCTGTTTTTGTTTCGGAGGATTATGAGTGGGCGCCCATTAATAACCTGCGTGTTAATGGCTATACAAATATAAAAATATCTAAGGTAAAATAGTAAAAAATGGCAAAAGCAGAACAAACATATTTTTGTGAAGTTTGCAGGCAAAAGGTCGTAGTTGTTAAAGATGGTTTTGGTGTGCTTGTCTGTTGTGGGCAGGAAATGAAGCTGGTTACTCAGAAAGGTATGATGGCTACCTGGACATCAGCTCATCCTAAACCAACTGGCGGCGTAATTTATGTCTGCAAAGAATGCGGTCAGAAGGTAAGTGTTGTGGAAGAAACTACCGGCATACTGGAATGTTGCGGTCAAAGAATGCAACGTGAAAGTGATGAGTAGGGATGGCAACGCCCACATTTAAAATTTAGCGTTTTGGTGAATTTGTGGCTAATTATTTTAAAATTCAGATACGGTTAAAAAAATGTTAAATGCAATTGTATATACTTTACTTTCGACGATTAAGATTGGTATAGTAATAGGGATACTGTTATTAATCATTGCCTATCTTATATGGGTGGAAAGGAAAGTTATGGCTCATATGCAGCTCAGGCTCGGGCCAATGAGAGTGGGTTGGCATGGATTACTTCAGCCTATTGCAGACGGGCTTAAATTAATTTTTAAAGAAGACATTATACCGTCACAAGCCAGTAAAGTCGTATTCGTCCTGGCACCTGTTATCGCCACGGTTCCCGCACTGATGTCAATTGCAGTTATTCCTTTTGGGGACACGATAAGCATATTAGGCATAAGCATTGATATGGTAATAACAGACGTAAATATAGGCATACTCTTTATCCTTGCCGTTACTTCAGTCGGCGTTTATGGTATTATGTTAGGGGGCTGGTCGTCTAATAACAAGTATTCTTTGCTTGGTGCATTGAGGTCTTCTGCACAGATGATAAGTTATGAACTTTCACTGGGTCTGTCTTTGATAGGTGTTATTATGATTTCTCAGTCACTAAGCCTTGTAGATGTCGTAAATTCCCAGGCTAAATGCTGGTTCGTTATACTTCAGCCTTTAGCATTTATCATATATGCGATAAGCGCTATTGCAGAGACAAATAGATGTCCGTTTGATTTACCGGAAGCAGAGACTGAGTTGGTTGCAGGATTCCATACTGAGTATAGCAGTATGAAGTTTGCGTTATTCTTCATGGCCGAGTATGCTAATATCATTACGGTATCTGCAGTTGCCGTTACTTTCTTCTTTGGCGGTTGGAGAGGTCCATTTTTGCCGCCTGTAGCCTGGTTCTTAATAAAGATGGCTCTGTGCATATTCTTTTTTATATGGCTGAGGTCTACTTATCCTAGATTCAGGTATGATCAGCTGATGAAGTTTGGGTGGAAAGTCCTGCTTCCGGCTGCATTGGCAAACATTTTAATTACAGGACTTGTTATGGTCTTGTTATAGTTAAACAGATTCCTGGATTCCGGCTAGGGCGGACGTGGACGTTCGCCACAGCGAATCTGTCTTAGGCACGACCTCCCCGAAAGGGAGGCAACCTTGCTCTCGCAAGGAGTCCAATTTACAAGATATGTAGTGCCCCGTTCCGGGCATGAAAGTATATTAGGAAAAAGTTAGTATGATAAAACCACTATTACAGGGATTGGCGCTTACGTTAAAGTATTACTTTAGGCCGGATAAAGTAATAACAATGCAGTATCCTGATGAAAAATGGACGCCTTATCCGCGTTTCAGAGGCTTGCACGAATTACAGAGGGACGAAAATGGTAAAGAGAAATGTGTAGCATGCGGGCTTTGCTCTACAGTCTGTCCGGCGGAATGCATTGACCTGGAAGGTGACGAAAATGAACAGGGGGAGCGCTTTGCAAAGACCTATGAGATAAACATGCTCCGATGTATTTTCTGTGGATACTGTGAGGAAGTATGTCCTGAAGAAGCTATATTCTTAAGGCAAGATTATGAGTTGGCTTCTCAAGAAAAGAATCAGATTTATAATAAAGAAAAATTATTAGTTCCGTTAAAGAAAAAGAAATAATCAAATTTTAAGGTATCTTTAAATATGCTGGCAGGTTTATTATTCATAATAATGGGTTTAATAACGATTGTATGTGCTCTTTGCGTGGTCTTTCAGAAGAACCCTATTTATAGCGCAATCTTTCTTATCCAAACAATGGTTTCTCTGGCCGTGTTGTACGTTTTGTTGCATGCACAGTTTATTGCTGCGATACAGGTAATGGTCTATGCCGGCGCAATAATGGTGCTTTTTGTTTTCGTAATAATGTTGCTTAATTTAAACAAAACAGATGTAGAAGGTGACTATGACAAACTGTTGTTTCAAAAACCTTCAGCCATCATCCTGGGTTTTATTCTGGTTGTTATGATTGGTGTTGTAACACTGAATACCGTGTTTCAGGGTACACAAGGTGAGTATACGCCAGAGAGCATAAGTCAGATTGGGAATACACAGCTTGTGGGTAAAATGTTGTTTACAAAATATGTTTTCCCTTTTGAAATTGCATCTATATTGTTATTTGCGGCCGTTCTCGGCGCAATAATCTTGGCGAAAAAACAAATTATTAAGGATAAAGAGGTATAATGATTCTGTTGACCTGGTATTTAATACTGTCAGGCGTGCTGTTTACAATAGGAGCAGTAGGCGTTTTAATCAGAAGGAATGCCATAGTTATCTTCATGTGTATTGAATTAATGCTGAATGCAGTAAACCTGGCGTTTGTTACGTTTGCCCGTCAACTGAATTCAATGGATGGTCAGATATTTGTCTTTTTTATTATGACGGTTGCAGCGGCAGAGGCCGCAGTAGGTCTTGCAATAATAATCGCAATTTATAGAAATAAAGCGACTGTCAATGTTGATAACATAAACTTAATGAAGTGGTAAAAGGATAGAATAATGCCATATTTCTTCGGGTGCTCATATTTGGACTTAATCGGTTATGTACTTTTGTTTCCGCTTGCGGGGACTGTAATAAACGGATTTCTTGGAAAGAAACTTAATAAGGCTATCGTCGGTATTGTTGGATGTACTGCGATAGGATTATCATTCATTGTTTCATTTTTCGTATTCATCGATCTGCTGAAACTTGCACCTGAGCACAGGGTGTTTGAGAAGGACTATTTTACGTGGATCGGTTCTGGTGCATTTGAAGCGATTGCCGGTTTGCAGGTAGACCCGCTTTCAGTAATAATGATTTTGGTGGTTTCGGGTGTTGGATTTCTTATTCATGTGTACTCTGTAGGATATATGCATGATGATGACGGGTTTTACAGATATTTTACGTATCTGAACTTGTTTACCTTTTCAATGTTGCTGCTTGTGCTGGCTAATAATTTCCTTCTCATGTTTATCGGCTGGGAAGGTGTTGGTTTGTGTTCATATTTGTTAATTGGTTTCTGGTTTGAAAAGAAATCTGCATCCGATGCAGGAATGAAGGCATTCATAGTAAACCGTGTTGGTGATTTCGGTTTCATCCTTGCAATCATGTTGATTTTTGTCACCTTCAATACTATTGATTTTACCGATGTCTTTCACGCAGCGCCCGAACATTTACAAACTGGTAGTTTTATAGCTACAATGATAACTCTTTTACTGTTTGTAGGCGCTGTAGGTAAATCTGCGCAAATTCCACTTTACACCTGGCTTCCTGATGCTATGGAAGGTCCTACTCCAGTCAGCGCACTCATTCATGCTGCGACAATGGTTACTGCCGGTGTATACATGGTTGTAAGATGTAATGTATTGTATACTCTATCACCATTTTCGCTGACAGTTGTGGCTGTAATAGGAGGGGCTACGGCATTATTTGCAGCAACTATCGGTCTTGCCCAGAATGACATTAAGAGGGTTCTCGCGTATTCCACAGTGAGCCAGATAGGGTATATGTTCCTTGCCTGTGGTGTGGGGGCATATATAACCGGTATATTCCATCTGGTTACACACGCATTTTTTAAGGCATTACTATTCCTGGGTTCAGGCAGTGTAATTCATGGATTAGGCGGCGAGCAGGATATGAGAAAGATGGGCGGCCTGAAAAAGTATATGCCGACAACACATACGACATTTCTAATCGGAACACTTGCAATTGCCGGAATACCGCCATTTGCAGGATTCTTCAGTAAGGATGAAATCTTGCTTGATGCATTTACCAAGGGGAGCCTTCTTTTGTGGGGACTGGGCGCATTTGCTGCATTGTTAACAGCTTTTTATATGTTCAGGCTGCTTTTTATGACATTTTATGGAAAATCAAATATGACTAAACATGTTGAAGAACATGTCCATGAGTCTCCCATGAGTATACTTATTCCATTGCTCGTACTGGCCCTTCTTTCCATCCTTGGCGGATTTATTGGCTTTCCGACAGCGAGCGCCATAAACAGTTTCCTGGCGCCGGTTATTGGCGGTGGGCACCACAGTATGGCTGACGGCGGCAATTTGCATCATGTGTCAAATAGTCTGATGTTTTCTATGATGGGAATCTCAACTGGCATAGCCATAGTAGGTATATTATTAGCGTATTTGATGTACATAAAACAGCCTGATTTACCTGCAAAGATAGTTGGGAAGTTTAAGTTGATTTACAAAATTATATATAACAAATATTATGTTGACGAAATATATGATGCAACTATTGTTAAACCGACCGTAAAGACTTCCTTTATTCTCTGGAAGATTGTAGACGTGAAGATTATAGATGGTTTTGTAAATGCAGTTGCCAGGATTGTTGAACTGAAAAGTGAAGTATTAAAACTCTTCCAGACCGGATATGTGCGCAACTATGCATTATCTATATTGCTGGGTGGAGTTATCATAATAGTTTGTTCCCTGGTACTTTTATAAACGTTTTAGATTTTAAGGCTTTCATATAATGAGTTTACCGATACTTACCATAGTTACGTTTTTACCGTTGGCTGGGGCAATTTGGCTTCTATTTATAAATGGAGAGAAACAGGAGAAAATTAAGCGTATTGCTCTTGTTATTGCCATAGGAGATTTTATACTCTCTTTGCCCCTGTTCTTTAAATTCAGATTAGATACATCTGAATTTCAGTTTGTTGAAAAAGTTTCCTGGATAAAGGAATTCGGCATAAGCTATTATGTAGGTATTGACGGCATCAGCCTATTTCTTTTCCTCCTGACAAGCTTTCTCACACTCATTTGTATCCTGGCATCATGGAATATAAAAGACAGAATCAAAGAATATATGATTGCGATGCTTGTATTAGAGACAGGGATGCTGGGGGTCTTTGTATCTCTTGATTTGTTCTTGTTTTATGTGTTCTGGGAATTGATGTTGATTCCAATGTATTTAATAATAGGAGTATGGGGAGGTCCCAGGAGGATTTATGCAACAATAAAGTTCTTTATATATACAATGGCTGGAAGCGTGTTGATGCTGGTCGCCATAATAGTTATTTACTTTATGAATCAAAAGGCTACTGGGGAATACACATTTGATTTGTTAAAGATTTATAACCTCGACATTCCCATGGGGGCTCAATTCTGGCTCTTTTTAGCATTCTTTTTTGCCTTTGCGATTAAGGTCCCTATGTTTCCATTTCATACATGGTTACCTGATGCTCACGTGGAGGCGCCCACGGCAGGCAGCGTTATTCTGGCAGGGGTGTTATTGAAGATGGGCACTTATGGTTTTGTACGTTTCAGCCTGCCGATGTTTCCTTACGCAAGTCATCAATTTGTGCCCCTCATCGCATGGCTGGCAATTGCGGGAATCATCTATGGCGCGCTTGTAGCAATGGTACAGGAAGACCTGAAGAAACTGGTTGCGTATTCCAGTGTCAGCCACCTGGGTTTTGTCATGCTGGGTATTTTTGTATTTAACATCCAGGGAATGGAAGGTGGAATACTCCAGATGATCAACCACGGCTTGAGTACCGGCGCATTATTCTTACTTGTTGGAATGATATATGAAAGAAGGCATACAAGGATGATCGCTGATTTTGGAGGATTGACGAAGAAAATGCCGATCTTTGCCATATTTTTTATGATTATTACATTGTCTTCCATTGGATTGCCCGGCTTAAATGGGTTTGTGGGTGAATTTTTAGTATTGGTTGGCGTATTTAAGTCTAACGTAGTTTATGCTGTTTTAGCGGCTACGGGGGTCGTCCTTTCCGCATGTTACATGCTCTGGATGTTTCAGAGGGTTATGTTTAATAAACTTACTAACCCGGAAAATAAGAAACTTAAAGATATTGACAAGCGTGAATGGGCATTGTTACTGCCGATTACGATACTCGTTTTCTGGATTGGTATTTATCCAAAACCTTTAATATCTCGAATGGATGCATCCGTAAACCACCTCTTAAATCAGGTGGATGAGAAATATAAAGTAACATTAAACAGGCTCAAAATCGAAAAGAAAGAAGTTGAATACGCTGTTAAAGAAGAAAAGAGCGCAGAACATACGATAGAGGTAGATTAATTTATGGAAATAGTAATTCCGCCATTTGATTTAAAAAGTATATCACCTATCATTATTTTAACTATATCTGCAATGTTCATACTTGTTGCAGATGTGTTTTTTAGAAAAAAATTCAAGGATAGTCTGGGATATCTGAGCTTTCTTATCGTTGTTATGACAGGTATGGTAGCATTTACCCAAATGGGGAAACCCGTGTATTCCTTCAGCGATATGTTCGTAGTAGACAATTTCTCGGTATTTTTCAATCTCATTTTCCTGGTCAGCACGGCTATTACAATCCTTTTATCGGTAAGCTATGTTAAACAAGAGGGTATAAACTATGGTGAATACTATACGCTGATACTGTTTGCCACTATAGGCATGATGCTGATGGCGGGCGGCGCTGATCTGCTCACGATATTTCTCGGACTTGAGATAATGTCCATATCGCTTTATGTGCTGGCAGGTTTCAGGCGGGATTGTGTGCGTTCAAATGAGGCATCTCTGAAATACTTCCTGCTTGGAGCATTTGCGACAGGCTTCCTGCTTTATGGTATCGCTATGCTTTACGGCGCTACCGGCACTACGAACATAAAGGGAATTGCTGAGTTTCTGGCGAATAATCCGGCGTTATCAAACCCTATGATTGTGGCCGGCACCTCGTTGCTTATTGTTGGTTTTGGGTTTAAGGTGGCATGTGTGCCATTTCACAAGTGGACTCCAGATGTTTATGAAGGAGCGCCGACGGCAATTACTGCATTTATGTCTGTAGGGCCAAAAGCCGCTGCTTTTGCAGCATTCTTAAGGGTATTTTTAGTCGCTCTGCCTGCCGTAGAGCAAAAGTGGTCTATAATTTTATGGGTGATGGCTGTCCTTACAATGACGGTTGGAAACCTTGTGGCTATTGCCCAGACAAACATAAAGCGGATGCTGGCATATTCCAGTATAGCGCATGCGGGTTATGCGCTTATGGCCATCATAGCAGGGGGTGATTTTGGAATTGCAAGTTTACTCTTTTATATGCTGGCATATGCATTTATGAATCTGGGTGCATTTGCCGTAGTGATTGTACTTGGAAGAAAAGGAGAGGAAAACGCTAATATTGAAGACTATAATGGCCTCGGTTACAAACATCCACTTCTAGCGGTAACGATGTGCATATTCATGTTTTCCCTGGCTGGTATACCGCCAATGGCAGGATTTATAGGGAAATTTTATATCTTCAGCGCGGCCATTAAAAATGGATTTATCATTCTGGCTATCATTGGGGTCGTTAATAGCGTAATATCCGTTTATTATTACTTAAGGGTAACGGTTGTAATGTATATGAAGGAGCCCGGACGAGAATTTGCACCGCTCTCGCTCTCGCCATTCCTGATTCTCGCTCTTATTGTAACTGTTTGGGGTACGATACATCTGGGCATATTCCCCGCAAAAATTATTGCCCTTGCCCAGAAGTCTACACTTTTGTACTAAACATATCAAATTAACATAATCTATAAATCATTTTTTTGGAGTGCAGTGGCCCCGCCCAAACACAGGGCAGACCTCCACATATCATGGGAATCAATTGAATTATCTTTGTGCCTTGCAACGGAGGAAGGGAGGCGAGAGATGGAACGCGATATTGAAAGGGAGATTTCGGATAAGTACTGTATTCGATTTGGCATTCTTGCTGTAAATAAAGGGTTTGTAACTCCGGATCAACTGAAAGAAGCCTTAATAGAACAAGTCGTGGATAATCTTTCCAACAGGCCGCATAGGCAATTAGGAAGAATTCTGTTTGAGAAGGGGTTGATGACAGACAAACAGATTGAAATAGTTATGAATGCGCTTTTTAAAGCATTGAAAAATAACGAATAGACTTGTAAAAATTGGACATCCTTTTGAAAAA
This sequence comes from Candidatus Brocadiaceae bacterium, assembly GCA_919901575.1. Taxonomy (GTDB): domain Bacteria; phylum Planctomycetota; class Brocadiia; order Brocadiales; family Scalinduaceae; genus Scalindua. Next base: position 1,328 of record CAKKPF010000073.1, on the reverse strand, counting down.
TAGAATGTGTAAACACTGAAGGGAGGGGTATTATGAAACTTGTCAAAGTCATTATGAGGCCGGAAAAGTCGTTGGAACTGAAGGATGTTTTATCCGGTATAGGTTTTCATGGGATTACGTCTAAAGATTGCTATGGATTTGGAGAAAGTAAAAAAATAGTTACACAGGTATATAGAGGTAAAGTTTACGAGCAAAGGATAGATGCAATTAAAAGAAAAGAAATAGAATTCGTTGTTCCTGATGACAGATTTGAAAAAGTTATAGAAACAATTAGAAAGATTGCTGCAACCAGTGATGGAGGAGATGGACGCATATACATATCAACCCTGGACGAATCACTCCATATTCATACAGGTGACAGGCATTTAGGTGATTCCAGTGAAGAGGCAAAAGTACACGAATAAAATATCATTGCATATTCATCAAAAAGTCTTTGTAAATGTTTATAGCGGGAAGTTTACTCAGTTTTGGGTATATTCAATATTATTTGGATAAGAATTGAGAGGTATGATTAACACCTGACCAACAGTCAGGTTCTGCATGTCTTTAATCTCATCTCTATTTTCTTCATAAATAACAGGCCATTTCCTGCCGTCATGATAAAGTTCAGAGGCAATGTTGTATAGTGAGTCTCCCCATTTTACCTTATAGACTGCTTTTGTGTAATAATCTTTATCCAACAATTGCGCATCACCTATTTCTGCCAGAATGGGCACATCAGGCAGTACTAAATCGGAGCCAATTTTTAATGATGTACTTTGGATCTCATTGTTGGCATACTTTATATTCCTCCATTTGGAGCCGTGTCCATAAAATTTTATTGCTATCTTGAACAAGGTATCATGTGGTTGTACTTCATAATGCACCACTTTGCCATTACCGGCTTCATTGATATTAATAGTATAATCCGTTAAGAATTCATAAAGATTACGTTCAGGAATACCTTTAACTAATTTCTCAGCAAGTGTATCTGCGGTGTCACTTATGACTTTATCCCTTATGTTGATTGTACTGTCAATTATTTTTTCAGGAATACTGAATGGAGACATGGGTGGTGTGCCGCTATGGGTCAGTTCTTCATGACTTGCCTTCCATATAATTTTTGAGTTAAAAGTATCAACTATCTCCATCTCAGCGCCTATAGTTATACGTGAATAGACAACGCTATATAGTTTGGAACATTTCGTAACTGTTCCATACATTAATGCATCAGCATCTAAAATTTTTCCGAGTTTGTAGTGTTCAATCTTGGTTATGTCATTTGTATGATATGAGGCCATTTCCAGTCTTTGATCAATGGTTTTCAACCTTATCAAATCATACCCTTT
>CAKKPF010000072.1 GCA_919901575.1 Candidatus Brocadiaceae bacterium | reverse complement strand
ACCGTATTGTGTGGATAACGAGCGATTTGAATCGGCGCATGAAGCTCTAAGCCAGGAACGAGATTCAATACGAGTACAGTGGGGAATTTCTTCTACGGATTTTACCTTTCTCTTTTGTGCTAAATTTATCGAAAAAAAATGTCCACTGGATCTTCTGAACGCTCTGTCTATCGTCTTTAGAAAGAATGAGCATTGGACCAAACGGATTCATCTACTCATGGTTGGTGACGGAAAACAAAAGATAGAGTGCGAAGAGTTTGTCAGGCGTAGAAAACTACCTGTAACATTTACGGGGTTTATGAATCAGACGGAGATTGTGCGGGCCTATGTAGCTTCAGACTGTCTTGTATTGCCATCCGATTATGGTGAAACGTGGGGATTGGTAGTTAACGAGGCAATGGCCTGCGGACTGCCTGCAATCGTGAGCGATCGTGTAGGTTGCCACAAGGATTTAATTTGTTCCGGGCAGACAGGTGAGATTTTTCCTTTTGGAGACCATAACGCATTGGCAGAATTATTAGCTTCGCTTGTTTCTAATCCGGCAAAGATGCGTTCAATGGGTAAGTGTGCGAAACAGAAAGTCGCTGATTATAGTGTTGAAAATGCTGTAAAAGGTTGTATCGAAGCTATAAAATTTGTTTGCAAAAATTGAAGCATGATTAATTATTACCAAATTCTATTTATATCTGAAATTTGAGATTCCTATGCCTCACAATATCCAATCTGATCACATGAAGCAAACATATACTATCGCAATGATTTTCATGGTTGCTATTATTATAGCAACCGTTCTGAATGGCACTAGCTTCTGGCTTAAGAGAGTAGGCTGGATGGAACCACAGTTGTACCAGGAATACCAGAGTAAAAATTTTCGGGGGCAGGAGTTTAAAGATTCAGATAGTCTTATGCAACTAACAAGGTGCACCTATCAAACGAAAGGCGTTTGGACAGCGTTTAAGGCTTCTAAAGATGTAGTATTTCTCCTTTTCATTATTGTGTCATTACTACTCATATTGAGGGGATATACAGAGTGGAAAATTCGGTATGTTTGGCTATTCGTCTCTATGGCATTCTTGTTTTTGTACGCTTTTTGTAAATCCCTTTTACAGTTTGGCCCCTTGTTGCCACTGGCAGGTATACGTTCATTTCTGTTCCTGGGAGTGGTAATAGTTGGATCATGGGCTGTCCGTGAGAAAGTGTTCTATTTCCTGACTAAATGTCTTATCGTTTTAATTTTATTTCAATTATTGCTGGCACCATATGAATTTGTGTATGGTATGCGTTTCTTTGCCAGTACATATTTCTGGAATCGCATTGTCGGTACTATGTTGCAGCCCAGCAGTTTGGGAATTGTCTTAGTACTGGGATTGGTCTGGTGTTTTATCTTTTCTCATTCGCGGACATGGTTATGGCGGCTAACAGTGATTGTCTGTGTACTTGTTTTTTTAAGTGGTTCTGCAACCGCTTTGTTTCTGCTGTTGTTTGCTTCTGTAGCGACTCTTTGGTCTAAAATCGACAATCGATATCGTAAGTGGTTATTGTGTGGAGGTATTGCTAGTAGTGTTTTCTTGTTCTTGCTGCTTCCACTTCTCACTGGCCGTGCAGTAATATACTATTCTCTTTGGGGGCGGTTGTCTCTTTATAAGGAGCATATATTCACTGGTTCAGAATGGTATGAACTGCTGTTTGGCAGAGGGCTTGGGGCGGGGACAAATACAGCAGTAAATCTGCTGATGGACTGGCAGGCGAGCACGGCTCATGGAGTCGTGAGCCATACAGTTTTTGTTGCTGATTCCACTCCATTGATGTTGATTTCACAGGTTGGATTTATTGGTCTTTTCTTGGTATATGGGCTTCTGTTTCTTGCTGTCCGTAATGACCCACAATCCCGAATATTTTATGTTTCCATTATCCTGGCAAGCCTTACAGTGAATATTTCAGAACTTTTCCCTGTCAACTTCATCCTCGGCCTGTTGCTGGCTCGTAGTCTTTCAATTGTGAAAAATAAGGATTATACAAGCTTGGAAATGGCAAGGTAATGAAGCCAGTTCAGTAAAAGGGTTATGGTAACGAACAACGCTCGGCTGAGAACCGGACGTTGAGATCAGCCGTATACATTTGTTGTTAGTTCTGAAATTTTCATCCAATTGCATATAATCATTAAGAAAATTTGAAATCAGTATTCCACAATTCAGTCTATGCCAAATTCACAAGTTAATTCCGCATTGTTCATGATCAGTTCTCGCGTTCTCTGTATGATTATCGGGTTGGCGGGATTGCCTATTTTACTAAGCGGGCTTGGCACTGAAAAATTTGCATCATGGGCTGTTCTTCTAGGTGGTAGTGTGGCCTTTTATACCCTTGAAATGGGGATGATTGGCACTGTGACAAAGTTTATTGCCGAGGCTTTCTCCAGGCAGGAAAACTCTAGAATATCCGAACTGATGAGTAATGCAATTATTTTGCTTTTTGCGATTTACAGCATTGGGTTAGTCTGTGTTATAGCTTTGTCAGGTTCTGTGGCGACATGGATGAAGATACCGGATACTCCTCTGCTGTCAGGTAAGAACCTGTTAATATTCGTGTATCTGATGGTTGCTGTCAGTTCTATAGCACGGGTAGGCACAGCCCCATTTCACGCCATTAGTCGTTTTGATCTGGTTGCAGGGATATCATTATTTCACGCCGTCTTTTCAAATGTCGCTGCCTGGAGCGTTGCCTGGTATTGTGGGAGGCTGGATATCGTTATATTGACCTATTGGGCATGTCATGCACTGGTGCTGCTGGCGGCAAAATACTGGGCGTCGAGGCTGGTTGTCTGGCGTTTTCGACCGTCTACTGTAAATAAAAAACTACAATGGTCATTGTTATCCCATGGTTTTCATCTGCAATTTTCCGACTTTGCCAACTTTATCAATTTTCAGTTTGATAAAATGATCATCGCCGGTTTTTCCGGTCTTT
>CAKKPF010000071.1:3457-5266 GCA_919901575.1 Candidatus Brocadiaceae bacterium | reverse complement strand
TGCAGCCAGATCTTTATGATACTGGTTTAATTCTTCTCCATTTTTCCTTGTTGTAACATTATCAAAATATTTCTTAAACCCTTTCTTATCCATAATAGGGATATCATTATCCCAGTCGATAAACGTAAATTCATTCTCAATTGATTGTCCATAGGCGGCAAGACCCATAACCTTTCCTTCCTCACGATGATATTCAAATCCCAATGCCTTCGTAATCAGTCCATATAAATGCCCCAGGCTGCTTCTGTTTGGTATAGTCTTAATAATTCTTAATTCATCATTTTCTCCAATCGCCAGTATGCCGGATTCATCTCCACCAGAACCGTCAATGGATAAAACATTAGAATGGTTAAATCCTGAGACGTAATAAGAACTCAACGCATGTGCAACATGATGTCTTACAAATTTTATTCTTTTGTCCTCGTGGCCGAAAGGTAGCTGATTTAACAAATAGTCCCAAATGTGTTGTTCCTTCTTTTTATGATGTTTCATAGATTCCCATCCTACAGCAATATAATCCACATCATCCAATGTCACTCCCACCTTTTTGAGGCAAAATTCTATAGATTTCTCTGGAGCAATTCCTCCTTTAGCATATTTAAATCTGGTGAATCTTTCCTCTTCACCCATGGCTATCAACTTGCCGTCTACTAGGATACATGCAGCGTTAGACCACGAAATAGGATGCGTTACTCCTAAAATTATCATTTATTATTCCTGTTATATTGTTTTATTAAATTGTGCAATCAAACATCGTAGGATGTTTTCTTCCGTGCATGAATTACTATAATTTCACAATATCCTAACATTGCTATAATAAAATTGAACATTCTTATCAGTACCTTGAAGCGTGACAACCTGGATAGCAACCTGTACTTTCCATCCTTAAGATTAAGCAAACTTTGTTTTAATGGTGAATTACGTCTGTCGTAATAAATCTTTTTCGCTTTAAATCCGGCAGCATCTAACATCCTGGTAATTGAATCAGGTGTGAATGCAATGAGATGAATGGGTATTCCCAGTTGGTACCAGTACTTCTTAAAAACTTTTGCAGCAAAACTGTCTACATTTGGCACCGCTATTATCAGAAGGCCATCATCCTTCAAAATCCTTTTTGCCTCTTTTAGTGTTAGTATGGGTTCGTAAAGATGTTCCAGTGAATGCCACATAGTTATTACATCAAAGAATTCAGCCTGATATTTACAATCTAATAAATCCCCGGTATTGACTTCTAAAAGAAGCACATCTCTTGCATATTTAGATGACTTTGGGTTCTGTTCAATACCATATGTTTGCCAGCCTTGCTTTTTCAGGGTTAAAAGATAACGTCCGTTTCCGCAGCCAATATCAAGTATTTTTCCTTCACCTGAGAATGGTATAATGTCCAGCCTCGAACGATAAGTGAAATAAAAGAACCATAATATAATTTTATTATAAGCACTCAAACTTTTTCTATCTTCTTCCTGGTTACATGGATAGTTGTAAAAATTAATGAGTATCATAGCCCTTACGTTTTTTTTGAAATCCATCCACTTCCCTACAAAACGGTTCCTTTCTTTAGGTTTCTTCTTTTTTAAGGGATTATGTGCGTAATAATCTTCTGAATAATAGTAACCGATTTGTTGTTTTATTGGTCTGGGATTAAGATAATGTAGTCCACAACTCTTACACTTTACCAGCTTGAATACTTCATCCCTGTCCTTTACTGATGTTTCAAATGGAGTAGAAGTGGTGCTACGACTGGTTATGATAGTTTCGTATGTATCTTTACCACATAGATAGCAAGAAATGTGTTCCAGTTTTTGTTCC
>CAKKPF010000071.1:0-3357 GCA_919901575.1 Candidatus Brocadiaceae bacterium | reverse complement strand
ACATCTTCGTATCTACAGCACAAGAAAATTATATAACCTTATTATGGGTAAAATTCAGTTTTCAATAGGTTCCACACACCTTTATTACTATCCAACCAAGATTACGATAGAATCAGGCAATATATGCAACCTTCGTTGTCCACTTTGCCCCACCGGCCAAAAAGATAATTCTGCCAGGAAAGGCCTGTTATCATTTTCAGATTTTAAGAGAGTTATAGACGAAATTGGGCAGAACTTACTCTTAATCAGGCTGTATAATTGGGGAGAACCCCTTCTCAATAAAGAACTTATAAAAATGGTAGAATATGCTAATGAACATAGAATAGCCGTTAAAATAAGTACAAATCTGAGCCTTCCGATTGAAAATGCTCAGGCTGAAGCCTTAATCAACGCCAATTTACAAAAGATATATATTTCCTGTGATGGCGCAAGCGGTTCAACATATCCAATCTATCATATTGATGGAGATTTTAACAGAGTTATATCAAATATGAAACTTTTACTCAAGAAAAAGAACGAATTAAGAAACCGCTATACTGAGATAATATGGCTGTTTCATGTATTCAGCCACAATGAACACGAAATTGAAACAGCTAAGGCAATGGCAAAGGACATAGGTATAAAGCTGACCATAAATAAGATACGTACCGATATGGGCAAAGAAATATTTGAAACCGCCGAAAAATCTCTTGAACGCGATTCAAAATGGCTGCCCGAAAATCCGGAATATAACACTTTTGATATGACGGAAAAGAAACCAAAGAACAGATTCAATTGTAATCTGTTGTGGAAAGAATCCGTAGTCAACTGGGACGGATGCATTTTACCATGTTGTTCCGTCTATAGTGAAACACATTCTTTTGGCAATATTAAGGAAGATTCTTTTAAAGATATATGGAACAACAAGAAATATACATCGGCACGCAAGGAGGTTTTTGGCCGCAAGAGCGATACAAAAACAGTTTGCCATGTTTGCAAGGCAAATGATTATCTATATATTTGACATACACAGAATACCCTGTATAAAGACATGTTTTTTGCTATTGACAGTTAATTTGTTTGCTAATAATATTAAGATAATTCCTACACATTTTAAGCTATGACATTAATCGAAATAGTAGCATTAATAGGTTTCATCCTGGGTTCAACCCTTCACACCGTCCTTTCGATTCTCATAATCCAGAGGAAAAATAAGAAAGGAAGTGAACTTGTCTTTTTATTCCTCGTTATCAGTGTGGCGGCGTGGCATTATGGCAATGCCATTTCACTCTTCAGTATAATGCTCTTTGGGAAAAATATCCCTATTATTAATCAATTATCAAGTGATTTTGCATACATGGGAATGGGTGTAATGCCAAGCCTGCTTTTGCACACTGCTATATTATTTCTTTTAGAAAGCGGCTGGAAGATCAAGAAAAAGACGATGGTAACCACAATTACCATAATTTATCTTCCGGTCATTCCTCTGACGCTTACGGCAGTCAGGATAATGTTCTTTGAAGAAGCTCATGTCCTTATGAGCGTGTCGCCTTTTGTAAAACCTTTTATCATATGGCTGTTATTTTCTATATTTGCATCTGCCGTTATCTCCCGCATACTTTCTGCCAAGGTGGAAGAAGTGGAGGAGCAAAAATTTCACTTCTCTATCTTCTGGATTCTCATATTTATCACTATCCTGGTTACATTTACCGTCCTTCTTGAAGGAAGAACCATCCCATATATCGGTGAATACATGGTACTGGCGACTATGCTTTCTTCCATCTTTCCCAGTATTATATTTTCTTATTATGTCTATCGTTACAATTATATGGAATTTGTCCTCAGGCGAAGTGTATTTTATTCATTCCTGGCAATACTGGTTATATGTCTCTATTATTTTGGAATAAGACAATTAAGTAAATATCTTGAATTTAATTATTCACTTAACGCAAAGGTGCTGGAAGCAGTGTTAATTATAGCCCTCGTATACTGGTTTCCGAAATTAAAAGAAAACGTTCAAGGTTTAATGAGAAGATTGTTCTTTAAGAGGATTGCGGACAGCGAGTATCTTTTAAATGATTTGAGCCACCAGATCAGCGCAGACTTGCTGATTGACCTGTCGCTTTTGCTCGAAAATGTTGTAGAATCCATCAAAAAAGCAACCGCAATCAAAAACGTCAATCTGATTCTATTCAAAGGCGGGAGCACGCAAGTGGTCGGAAGTGGCGAGAATACATTTATAGCCAGAGATGACATATTAAACACAGTCAAGTATTTTGATAAAGGTGAAATTGCAGTGCTGGACAGACACGAAATCACTGATGCCTCTATAATCAATGAAATGAAACGATTAGAGATGTTCTTTGTGTTCCCGATTTTCAAAGACAGGAAGTTAACAGGCTTGTTAACTCTTGGTAAATCCAGAAGGGGGATGCGATTACCCGCCGATTGCCTTGAGCAGTTGATGATTATTGCAAGTCAGATAAGTTCAGCAATGGCAAAGGCCGAGTTGATACAGGAAAAGCTGCAACTTGAAAGAAAAATGTATGAAAATGAAAAACTATCCAGTCTGGGCAGATTATCCACCAGCGTCGCGCACGAGGTGAAGAACCCCCTGAGTTCGATTAAGGCTATAGTCCAGGTTTTAAAAGAAGATTTCAAGAATGAGGCTAAAACACAGAAAAGTCTGTCAATTATTGTGGAAGAAATAGATCGTCTGACAAAAGTGGTAAACCAGCTTTTAGTGTTTGCTAAACCGCATGGGGATAGTAAAACAAACGTTAAGATTAGTGATTTAATTAATAAGGTCCTGGTCGTTCTAAGGCATGAAGCAAAAATGAATAATATCGACATACACCTGGATGTACCAAATGACCTGCCTTTAATTACTGCAGATGAGGGATCGTTGACCGAAGTTTTCTTTAATATTATTCACAATGCCATACAAGCCATGTCAGAGGGAGGAAAATTAACAATCTCAATCACCTATGAACAAAAGAATGATTATATCAGAGTTGTTTTTGAAGATAACGGGACAGGCATCTCTCAGGAAAATATAGGTAAGATTTTTGAACCATTTTATACAACTAAACAAATGGGTACAGGCTTAGGGTTGGCTATTGTTAAAAAGAAACTGGAAGAAGTAAGAGGTTTGATTCATGTGGAAAGTGAGAATTCAAAAACAAGATTTATAGTCAATATTCCATCATCAGAAGGCGTAAATATATGAAAAAGCTAATATTAATAATAGATGATGAAAAAGCGGCAAGATTTGGAATGAAAATGGCTTTAGAAAAAGATGGCTACAAAGTCATTGAATCCAGTGATGGTATTTCTGCCTCTGAGGTTATAAAGATAAAGAAACCGGCCCTGGTCTTT
>CAKKPF010000070.1 GCA_919901575.1 Candidatus Brocadiaceae bacterium | reverse complement strand
ATTTGGCGGAGGGAGTAGGATTCGAACCCACGGTCCCGATTCCTCAGGACTGCAGTTTTCAAGACTGCCGCCTTCGTCCACTCGGCCATCCCTCCTGTAATATCCGCTTTTCACTATCCGGGCCACTCAAATCGAGAAGGGCCGGACAAGGATGTGCCTTAATACTTGTGCTCTATGTTATTATATGTTTTCCCACTTACAGACTTCCTCGAGAACAGCCTTGGCTACATATATTGGCGTGTTGCCCTGCATGGCCAAAGCGATAGCGTCACTCGGCCTTGAGTCAATCTCCAAAGTGTTGCCGTTTTTACTTATGATTATTTTAGCATAAAAAGTATTATTTTTTAGATCACTTATCTCTACCCTCTCAATGCCCCCGCTTAACTGCGTTATCACATTTGAGAGCAAGTCATGTGTAAGCGGCCTTGGCGTTGGAATATCTTTAACAGCTCTATCAATAGCCCATGCCTCATGCAAGCCTATAACTATAGGAAAACTCCTTTGACCACCTTTTTCTTTAAGAACAATTATCTGGTGGTCGCTAGTTTCAGATATCATTATCCTTGATAATTCCATGTGAACCATCACGGCATTTCCCTCTCAATTTATCCATAATACTACAAAAATTCTAACATACAAGGTATCATTGTCAACATTATTTTGAATACGCAAAAGTAAACCACACTAAAACCCGGGAATGTATTAGCCCCCATTCCACGAATGTTTTTTACCTCACGCATAGGTAGATTTTCTTCCTATCGAGGCAGAAATCAAGGCATCAAGGCAAAATTTATTGACACTAAATATAGCGATTGATATACTTGGCATCCTTTCATCTGCCACAATCGCTCAATTTAGACAATAATAGTAATATCCTGATTAAATGTTAATAAAATCAATCATACTGGGTGCAATACAGGGTTTGACAGAATTTCTGCCGATCAGCAGTTCCGCTCATATTGTAATCTTCAAAAGTTTTCTAAATATAGAAACCCAGGGTGTTATTTGGGAAATATCATTACACTTCAGTACGCTTTTGGCTATCATTGGAGTTTTCTACAAAGATATCTTCACGATTTTAAAAAGTGCTTGCCTGTCATGTAATAAGTTAATCTCTGGTGAAAGCATTACTAATATCTTTAAAAACGACATTCATACCCGCTTCTTTTTTCTTATAATAATCGGCACAATACCTACAGTCATAATAGCATTTTCATTTAGAAGCGCATTCGAAAGTCTTTTCAGTAAGCCGGTAGCAGCAGGATATATGATGCTCGTAACCGGCGCCGTACTCTGGTTTACCAAATATAGTTTAAAGGCAGATGGTAACAAAAAGAATTTAGGTGTTCTTGATGCCTTGATAGTCGGCACCGTACAGGGACTTGCAATTACCCCCGGAATATCACGTTCAGGCACAACAATCGCCACCGCCACTTTCAGGGGAGTTGGTAGAGAAACCGCCGCCAGGTTTTCCTTTTTATTGGTAATACCCGCGATTCTCGGGGCAATGGCAATGATGGCGAAAGACATTATCACGCTCAAAAACGGAGAAATCTATTTTCTCATAATCGGAAGTGTTGTAGCCGCAATAACCGGTTACATCTCCCTGCGCATATTGATAAAAATCGTTACCAACGGGAAACTACATCTTTTCTCTTATTACTGCTGGCCTGTCGGGTTGTTTGTAATCCTTTTCTTCCTATGAATGATTATCTGACTCGTTCAAGAAATCTGCCGAAAAGCTTTCTTTTCATTCTACCCCTTTTAGTCTTTTATAAGATTAAAAAGTAAAGAGAGTAATTGATTAGAAATTTGTGTTAAAATTTGTAATAATATTAAAGATAAAAGAAATATCCTTAATAACGAAATAAAATAAATTTTTATTACAGGCAAGAATATAATCGGGTACCATTTAAATGGAAAACATAATAGTAGGCATTACGGGAGCCAGCGGCGTAGTTTAT
>CAKKPF010000069.1 GCA_919901575.1 Candidatus Brocadiaceae bacterium | reverse complement strand
GAAAGCGGTGAGGCTTACGGCTATTCATCAGAACGGTTTTTCCCGATCAAAGTGTCGGAAGCATTGGAAAAAGCCTTATCGGCAGCCATGTAAAAGTGCAAAGCCCATCTTTTGATAAAATAATGGTGTCGCCTATTTTGCGTATCTGGAATAACGCGAGAAAACCAAATTGCTTTTCAGGTTTTTGCTGAATCCATTGTCTGGCATCATTTCGTATCATTTTGGCTACCAGCCTGAAAGACTTAGTCGGGCAGGAAGATTGAACCGAAACATTTAGATTCATGCAACAAATGCAAGGTTGCCCATTTCTTTTCTTTAATAAATTATTATTTTCACTTGCTTTCATAAATAATGTTTGTTAATATCTTGCAATCTTTAGTATCAGTAATCTTTCAGTTGTATTGTAAATGACATATTATATTATACATTTCTTAATAGTGAGGCTACAGGGGTTACTACCTTGTTGCCTTTTTTTATTGTTATATCTTTTTTATATTAGAGGGGGTGACTTTCAGTATGCCGAGTGGAACGGTCAAGTGGTTTAACGACAAGAAGGGCTTTGGCTTTATTTCTCGTGAGGATGGAGACGATGTATTTGTGCATCATAGCTCAATCCAGAGCGATGGTTTTAGAAGTCTTGCGGAAGGGGATAAAGTAGAGTTTGAACTTGTTGAAGACCAAAAAGGTTTTAAGGCCTCAAATGTTGTCAAATTATAAGTATATTATAAAGTACGCTTATATATTTTATTGTAAAAGCTGTCGAGAGAAGGTTGCATATAAAAATATAGGGTAATTATAAAATATTATTATAATGAAGACGTGAAAGCCTCCAATATCTATAAAATGGTATTGGGGGCTTTGTTTTTATATCCTTTACTTTTGTTAGACCCTGAGTTGGAGAAACGGAAGTTTATTGGTTCCATAATGGGCTACATACAAAAAAACGTATTCCCGAATATAAACCCTTAAATCCCATCCCTTATAGTGGTTTCGTTCAAATTCTCCGAGAACCCGCTCAGCATCCTCAATACCAAGCCCTTCTTTTACAGTAAAATAATAATCGAGCGCCAGGTCCCATTCAGTGTTTTTGTTGTAAGTTACCCCAAACCTTTCTGCATTTTTCAGAACCGGGGAATACTTGCTCAGATCGAAAGTTCCAAACCCGATGGAATGCACATGTTCTTTATTGTTCTCTAAGAATTGCATGGAATATCTTGCGTCTTCGCAGGTTTCACCGGGAAACCCGAAGAATCCCATCACATGGTTCCATACGCCATGCCTGGAAGAGGCTTTCAGGCTACGTTGGATTACATCAGTAGTGGTTGACTTACCCATCAATTTGAGTACCCGTTCACTCCCGGATTCAAACCCCATATGCAGGAATTTGCACCCGGACTTTTCGGCGTCTTCCCACACCTTTTCATCCAGCAAACTCTCTTCAAACCGTAAATGTGTTGACCAGGCAATTTGCAAATCAGCCTCAATCAACATGCGCGTTAGCTTTTTGAACAACGCCGGGGGGTAGGATTCATCAGGAAAATGAAAATGGGCAACCTGATACTTATCCCTCAGATGTCGGATCTCCTCAATAATCTGGTCAATCTTTTTGGCTCTGTACCCTGCTGTATAACCTTCTCCGTGATCACAAAACTTGCACTTTCCCCAATAACACCCCCGGGTGGAAAGGTAAGGTAGAATTCTATCTGGCACGAAATATTTCTCAAGAGGGAGACCGTCAAAATCAGGTGGAGGCAAGGCAGACATATCCTCAGCGGAAGTAGAAGTGGATGTACGAATTCCGGTAGAATCTTTGTATATGAGGTTGGGAATCGAGGAAAAGTCCCGGTCAGTCCCTATGGCGTCTACCAATTGTAAAAATGCGGTTTCTCCCTCATACATGACAACAGTATCAAAGAGGGAAAACAGGCTGGTGGTTTGTGGTAATACGTCACGCAGCCGGGTTACCGTGTTTCCGCCAATGGTGATATGAATGCCGGGAAACTGTTCCTTAATCATAGCGCAAAAGGTCATGGAGGAAAAGAGCTGCTGTACCAGGACAATGGAGATTCCGATTACGTCAGGGTTTTCTATCTCAATAGCAGGTTTGAGTATGTGGTTGAATACCTCACGGTAGACATTTACCTGAGTATCCTCAACAGCTTCAAGAATTTCTGAAGACATAAACAATTTATAGGTTAAGTCTGTTTCCATGGGAGGCATGCAAATTCTGGCCGGGGCGTAAGCAAGGGATATGGCTTCCGTTACTTCGCGAAAAACACTCATGGCCCATTCCAGTTTATCCACATTATAAAATTCCTGTGACCGTACAATGGCCTTGGCAGACTCTGCTTTTTCGGTAAGTTTGGTAATACGGAAATGGGTGTATTTACTTGGAGCCCTTGCCAGTATCAGGTTAAGACCCTCCCCGCTGAAAAACCAGTCATACATTTCCAGGTTCACATCCTTCTGGATAACATAATGGCCTGCATTCCTTAAAAAAGCGGACAGAGTCGGCAGGCTTAAATAAGGTTCGGATGGATACCAATCAGGAGGAAATATCAGCATCACCTTCTTTGGCTGCACTGATAGTTGGAAAGAGGAGTATTTTTGTGATTGAGCCATTTGCCCCTTTGAGTAGTCAATCGCCATAGAGACTCCACTGTTTTTTATAAAATTGCCGGACTTTTGCTTCTAATTCCTTGCTTTACGCTTTAAGTTTCTTGTCTATTGCTTACTGCCTTTTTGACTCTCGTTTCCCGCTTCTTTTTTGCTTGCACCGCTAACCTCTGGTTCAAGACCTTGTGTCTTGACAAGTAAATCGACAATGATTTTGAATTCATGGTGTGTAAACCAATCTTTTTTCAATTCCTCCCTGGCTAACAAGCGCATATCAGCAACGGTTTCTTCCCAGTCTCTTCTTGATTTACGTTCCAGAAACATCCTGCCGGCATCATGGCATATCAGACATTTGTCAACTATTTTTTGAGCTGCAACGTCATCACGCATAATTGCCCCTCTTTCGGTAAGATATTCTATTATGACAGGGAGGTCTTCATCAAGAAACAGGTCCGGTGCATTATCTCTCATCCTCTTTACGGTTTCCTTCCATTCTTCTGCTGTTTTATCTGCTAAAAGTATTCTGTTCACAGAATGACACTTTGTACACCTGTCTATAAAGAGTAATCGAGCATCAGCATATTGTTTCTTCTTAGGGAAAGAACCTATCACATCCTTTTTGGCCCCAAGGATTTCTGCGATTATCTGTTCTCCTTCCTCCGGCGTAATCCACAAGGAGCTCTTTTCAATCATTTTGTTTACACAGATTCGCCACTCTTCTTCAGTCTTTGGATCAGCAAAAATCCTATCAAGTGGATGGCATTTTGAACATTTTGGTTCGTATAAATATTGCCAGCTTTCGTATGGAAAAGGTTTTTCTACTTCCTGAGACGAGACATACGTTTGCGAAAATAGTACATATATTGTGAACACTATTACAAGTGTGCAAAAGTTTATCATACAAATCCCTCCGTTTCTGTCTGTTTTGTTTTTTGAATCGACATGAATACAAAAACAGCAGTAGTTACAACCAATTCCAAGTAGAAATAATTAAGCATAGTGTTTACCAGACAGCGGGCTTTTTAGCGGGTTTCTAAATTTGAATAAATTATCGACTCATGTATTCATACTCTTCATAGAGAGATTCTTCTTCGTTGCTTATCCTTTTGCTAAGGGCTGCGCATAGGACATCAAAGTCTTTCTGGACTTCCTCACCTGAAATTTCTTCAGAATATTTATCAAAAAAGTCCCGTACAATCTTCGATACATTCTCCATATCCATTATGAATAAATCTAATGTATTTTTTAGATCTTTATTATGCTTTGCCTTTTTTCTGAGCGACGGGTAAAGTTGATCGTCCTCCATTTCGAGATGTGCAAGCAAACTCGCTTCTAGAGACATGAGCTTATCTTGTCCTTCCTTTGAAAGAATACCAAGTTTTTTGACTTCGTTGAGAGCAGCAACGATTTCCGAATGTTCCTTCTTAAGTTCTTCAATCAGTATAGTCATTTTCCATTCATCTCCTTATTGGTTTCCCGTTATTTCTCTTCGGCAACATAAACCTGAATTTTCAAATAATTTCCATATAAAAGGATAACCCTTAACCCATTTTAAATCAAGAGTTGATTTATAAACTGTAGGTTGTCGGCAATGTCATAAAATTTGATGCGGAATTTCATTTGCCGGTTCAATTTTGCCCGCCTGCCCGTGCCGGTTCGGACGGGTTCGCCCCTACAAAAGATTTAAAATGGAAATTGAACTGAACGTCCTCAGAACAAACTTTTTTGTATTAAAAAGGCTCACTGTTGCTCAAGAAGGTCAAACGATTGTTTTCTGTCGGGTGGGAGATAATCAGTTTTTTAGCATGCAGATATAACCGATCGGCCATTGCAAATGCTGTTTCATGGGCATAAAGCTCATCGCCGAGAATTGGGTGTCCCAGCGCCTGCATATGTACACGGAGCTGGTGTGTACGTCCCGTAACAGGGATCAACTCCATGCGGCAACTGTCTTCATATCGCTCAAGAATTTGCCAGAAAGTTTGAGCCGTTTTACCCTGTTGGTAATCGATAATCTGCCGGGGGCGCCGCTCCAAATCACAACGCAATGGAAGATTCACTTCGCCGGAGGGTTCATCCGGATGGCCATATACTTTTGCGACATAGGTTTTTTCGGTTTCACGATTCTGAAACTGACGGCTCAGCTCACGGTGTGATTCCAGATTTTGTGCAATAACCATGAGGCCGGAAGTGGAAAAGTCCAGGCGGTGCACGATACGGGCTTCGGGAAAACGCTGCTGAACGCGGTGAATGAGGCAATCCTGTTTTTCCGGTGTCCTGCCGGGTACTGACAGCATATTGGCCGGTTTATCCACAACGATGATCTGTTCATCGTTATAGATGTATTCAATGTCACCCCTTGGGGAAGGCAGCCGCATGTGTGTTATATGATATAAATAAAACATTGATTTTTTAAGACGAAGCATAGAAAAAATTCTAAACTGTTGACTTAAAAATAACAATAATATT
>CAKKPF010000068.1 GCA_919901575.1 Candidatus Brocadiaceae bacterium | reverse complement strand
TCGGCTTAAAGCCGAACAGCAAAGCTACCGCTCTTTAGGCGGTAGTAGTTTACTTAAATAATGCAGGGAAATTTCAAGGTCCAACTTATTAACTTTTGCTAATCCATTTACCCACCATATATAAAGAGCAAAAAAAATAATTACTCCTACAAGCACAGCTACAAAAATATAGTAATTATTGAACGTAAATTTTCCTGTAATAATGCTACCAATGAACGCAGCATAAACCGCCCATAAAGCAAGACTAAATTTCCATTCGTAAACTCTTCTTTCGTTGAAGCTGTTCCAAGATGCTCTTCTTAAAACTGACAATGCATCAAATTCATTTTTTTGATTATCGTCCATAATCTTCTTTTACTAACAACTAAAGATCTTATTTCTTTAATTTTGAAAGAATACCTAACCTGAGCAGCGGCAGCATTATCTCATGATGGCCTGTGATGGAATAGCCGTGTGCGGTTGGGCGCTGTACTACATTCGTTCTCGGGCGGTAGTGCTGAATCATATCCATATTGACCGTTGTAAAGTTCTTAACCCTTCTACCTAGATTACGTGCAACGGTTATTGCCTTCAAAAAAACCTCCGGCATTATGACGGCGGAACCTACATTCAGCCATACCCCTCCTTCAAGTTCAGATACTACCGAACAAAGTATCTTAAAATCGACATGGCTTGATTCTCCCATATTTCCTCCTGATACACCGGGATGCATGTGGATTGTGTCTGTGCCTATTGCAACGTGGACCGTTACAGGTATCTTCATCCTGGCGCCTGCAGCCAGGATGCTGTGTTGCTTATATTTATTCTTGTCCTTTATTATTTTATCTCCAAGCGCCCTGCCCAATCCGCACTCAGGCACTGATGCAGCAGCCTGAATAGCCTCCGCAGTCTCCTTCGCCATACCGAAGGTTCCATTCTTGAGGCTGTGCGATACATCTTCAGAGGTTTCCCCTATCAGTGATATTTCATAATCATGTATGGCGCCGGACCCGTTCATTGCAACTGCAGTTACGATACCGCGTTTCATCAAATCTATGACAATGGGTGAAAGGCCGCATTTTATAACATGTGCACCTATTGCCAAAACTACTTGCCGCTTCTTATTGTGTGCCCTAACTATATTCTCGATTAAGTTTCTCAGGTCATTGGCCGCCAATATCTTTGGCAGGGAATCAATAAACCTACCAAATTCTTTAGATTCTATGGCCTTGCCGAATTGTCCCATATTAACAAGGTTCTTTCTCTTTATTATTGAGTACGTTTTGATCTTTTCCAGGTTTATTGGTTTATGTTCTTTCTTTTGTTTTTTCAAACTTGATAGACCCCCTTATTTCTTAATTTTTTACTTGAGTTTAAGACTCTATCTATTGCCTCTTCATAAAACTCTATTCCCTTAGTAATCTGTATTTCAATCTTCAGTGATAGTACGTTAGCGTCTTTTATATTCATTTTCCTTATTTTTACAATATCTTTTTGTGTAACCACAATTGCATCAGCGCCAAGTGATTTTGCTTCAGAAATAACATCATCTATTTCTTCCTTAGTGTAGACATGATGATCATTAAACACCCTGTGCTTTATCAAATCAGCTTCAAGCCCCTCTAAAGTAAAGGCAAATGACTCCGGGTTGCCGATTGCAGAGAGGCCGTAAATTCTTTTCCCCTTTAACCACTCGGGTTCCAGAATTGAACCATCCGTTGTGTTCTCAATATGCACCGGCTTGTGGATTGATTCACAAACAGGGGCGTGAGAATTTATATGCTCTAATTTTGTGTATATTGATTTTATGGTTTGTTCATTAGACTGATTACAGTGCGATATTACAAACAGGTCTGCACGTCCAAGGTTTCTAAGCGGCTCTCTAAGACTTCCTCTGGGTATAAGATTTTCGCCTCCAAACGGATTTAGGGAGTCTATTACAACAATATCCAAATCACGCTTTAATTTGAGATGTTGGAAACCATCATCAAGTATAAGACAGTCCGCAGCATAATCCCTGATTGCTCTTTCTCCATTTTTTACCCTGTCCTTACCAGCTAAAACAGGCACATCCTGAAGATTTTCCCTTAATGTGAGACATTCATCGTTAACATTATCATTGCTTTCTTGTGAAGAATTATTGCCGCCATAGCCCCTGCTTAAAATTGCAACCTTTTTTCCCATTTCATTAAGATACTTTGCTGTAAATTCGACAAGAGGCGTCTTGCCTGTACCTCCGGTGGTAATGTTTCCGATACTGATTATCTTTACCGGCAGCCTTATGCTTTTGATTATACCGTTTTTATAAAGTATATTTCTTGTATTAAGTACCGCTAAATACGGATATGTAAATATGGAAAGGGTAGACTTGATTATGGCGGAAATAAAACCTCTTTGCTGCCCGGAAAGGATTGATAAATAATATTCCTTTATCATATAAAAGGATGAAGGGTAATGGTAAATTAACAGGGCCCGGACAAACGAGTTTGTCCATGCCGCCCATGCTTACTGTATGATGCGTTTATTCCAGGGGAACCGACCAGTAGGCATTGTCCAGAAATTGTTTCCAGGACTGATATTTGTTTGATCCCAGCTTTAACTGTATAATGGGACAATGGCTGGGCTGAACAGGCTTCCGAATTAACTTCATCCCGGCTTCTGCGGGTCTACGGCCCCCCTTGTGTTTATTACAATCCGTACAGGCACAGACAATATTCTTCCAGTTACTTTTACCGCCCTGCGTTCTTGGTACAATGTGATCCAGGCTTAATTCGGATGTGGGAAATCTTTTGCCACAGTACTGGCATATGTTTTTATCTCTGGCAAATATATTTTTTCTATTAAACTTAACTCTTGTTTTAGGCAGTTTATCATATACAACTAACCTGATAATCTTCGGCACTCTTATTTCTATTGAAAATGTCCTGATACTTTCGTATTGATCCTCATCACGAAATTCACAATTTGCCTTGAATGCAGAAACATCCACCCAGCTTGTAAAATTGTAAGAATTGTACTGGCCATTGTCTATTGATACAACTTCAGCGCTCTCTTTGAACAGTAACGTAAATGCCCTCTTTGCATTTACAATATGAACTGCTGCGAAGAACTTATTCAAAACCAAAACACTGGATTCCAACGCCCTGACATTCTGCATAAATGCCCCCTTATACTTTAGAAAACAAACGCATTCAGTTGTTATACAATACTCTCTGCGATAAGGTCCCCCACTTCAGTGGTAGAATAACCCATCTGTCCTGCATTTACTCCCTTAAGTTTACTGCCTACAACCTTTATTACTGCATCTTCAATAGATTTGGCAGCTTTTTCTTCACCCAACTGTTCAAGCATCATTACACATGCAAGTATAGCTGCAATCGGGTTAATAATATTCTTGCCGGTGTATTTCGGAGCTGACCCGCCAATTGGCTCAAACATTGAAACACCTTTCGGATTAATATTTCCACCTGCAGCTATCCCCATCCCACCTTGTATCATTGCACCCAGATCCGTAATAATATCACCAAACATATTGCAGGTTACAATTACGTCAAACCATTCAGGATTCTTAACCATCCACATACATGTGGCGTCAACATGGGCATATTCGCGCGTTATATCCTCATACTCTTCGCCAACCTCATTAAACACCCTCCACCACAAGTCATGTGCATAAGTCAAAACATTCGTCTTTGCACAGAGTAACAATTTTTTTCTTTTGCCCCTCTTCCTTGTGTACTCAAATGCGTAACGGATACAGCGCTCTACCCCCTGCCTCGTATTAATCATCTCCTGTATCGCAACTTCTTCCGGAGTGCCCTTCCTTAAAACCCCCCCTATCCCTGCGTAAAGCCCTTCATTATTTTCACGCACAACCACAAAATCGATATCATCAGGCCCTTTATTCTTGAGCGGACAATCAACGCCAGGATACAACTTTACAGGACGTAAATTTATGTACTGCTGCAAATCAAACCTTAATCTCAAGAGCAGTCCCCTTTCAAGTATACCGGGCTGAACTTCAGGATGACCAATCGCACCTAGAAATATCGCATTACATTGTTTAAGTTCCTCGATTACAGAATCAGGCATAACCTCACCAGTTTTTAAATACCTGTCCCCACCAAGGTCATAATCAATTATCTCATACTTGAAGCCTTTCTTTTTACTTGCCGCTTTAAGTACCTTTAATCCTTCCCGAACTACTTCAGGCCCTGTCCCATCACCGGGGATTGTTGCAATTTTATACATGTTATAAGCTCGTTTCTTATAATTGAATTAGAAATCTATTTGTCGGAGAGATACTAACAATTATTGATACTTTTTCAAAGGGAAAAATATTTTGCAAATCAGCAATTTCCTTCCATGTTTTGAGGTGTAAAGTTAGCTAACCTGTAACCTTTTCCCGGGGCTGCCGATCCCTTTATTATTTTTATTATGAATTCCCTTGCAATTGTAATTGAACTAATCATGTCGTTTCCTTTTGCCAGTTCGGTGGCTATGGCTGCAGAATATATGCATCCTGTGCCGTGAACATTTTCGTAATTTAAACGCTCATCCCTGAAGTGTTTAAACGATTTCCCATCATAAAACATATCAATAACTTCACCCGTTGAGGCATCATCGCTGCCGTCTCCCTGAATCTTGCTATGGCCGCCCTTTATCAATACATTCGCAGCTCCCTGTTCAAGTATTGCTCTGGCGGCATCTTTAATATCAGAGAGATTCTTTATCTTACGATCTGTCAGGACTTCTGCTTCCGGAATATTTGGTGTTACCAGACAGGATAATGGAATCAAGTCAGAACGGAGTTTGTTAACGCCTTCCGGAGATAAAAGCCTTTCACCTTTGTGAGACTTGATTACCGGATCAACTACCATCTTCTTAAGTTTATGCTTTTTGACCATTTCGCATACTATCTCAACAACTTCCTCATTCATAAGCATACCCGTCTTCACCGCATCTGTTCCGATATCCGAAACAACTGCACCTATCTGTTGGGCTACAAATGAAGCCGGAACAGCTAAAACAGAACTTACTCCGAGGGTGTTTTGTACAGTAATGGCTGTAACAGCACATGTACCGTATGCGCCAAGTGCATTTATGGTCTTAAGATCGGCCTGTACACCTGCCCCGCAACACGAATC
Source organism: Candidatus Brocadiaceae bacterium (assembly GCA_919901575.1). Taxonomy (GTDB): domain Bacteria; phylum Planctomycetota; class Brocadiia; order Brocadiales; family Scalinduaceae; genus Scalindua. The sequence continues at coordinate 1,928 of CAKKPF010000068.1, read as the reverse complement.
CGAACCTGCTATAGTCAATACTTTATACATTTTATAAGGTTGTATTCTACTATTTTTTAAAAAGAGTGACTAGTAGTATCCTGAATAAGTTGCTTTCGGCGGTTTTGGAGGCGGACTCGGTGGAGGCTTCGGAGGATGCGGCTTCTCAGGCGGTTGGTAATACCTGTAAAACTCCAGAATATAATGTAAGACCTGCTTATCCATCTAAACATTTTTATATGTCAACAGGCCACTTCCAGAACAGTACCTTACCAGTCGAGGGGCTGCAAAGACTTGTCCGTAACAAATCTCGTAACAAGGGCAAGAAGCCAGGTATGCTCGTTTATTTCAAACTCTTTCCTTGAAACCTTTGCTCTTACAAGAGCCATTTCTGATCCTTTATGGAATTCAACAGACCTTACAGCTACATAGTTTATATCAACATTAATAAAGCCGCGAGACCCAAAAGACCCGTAAAGGTCAACATCCTCGAAATCAAAGGCTTCGACATTTTCTCCATTTTTTTTCAAACGGAAAGAAAAAGAACCATAAAAAACCAATGCCTTCGCCTGCTGGCGCATTCCTTCTCTGGAAATCCCGTATCCATCACCCTTATTCAAATTCAACTCTACTCTATCGCTGTCAAAGAAAACCTTATAAAATGGTCTTTCCCGACTATGCCTGAACAGGTAAACCTTAGAAATCCTCTTTGGAAATTCACGATTGGTGAAAACTTCACTTGAAATCAAAAGCTTAATGGTAGAATTACGATCAATAATAAACTCATCTTTTTCAATTGACGTATACCTGGAAATGTAAAAAAGCATTGTATAAAACTGCTCAAGCTTAGACCTGAGAATAGAGACATCAAAAAGTTCCTTCAGTTCTTTATCCATTTCCACATTTTTCCCATTGAACAACTTTACATTTTCAGAATCAACAAGTGCATAAACATCATCTAAAACTTGATTTATACTAAATTCAGTCGGCTTTGTAGTCGATTGATCAGATTTAGAATCAGATGCGAAAACAGGGATGGTGACCAATAATAACATTAAACATAAACAAGTGGAATTTCTGAACATTTTTATCAATAATATGTAAAAAAATGAATGTTATACAAGGTTTTGTATAAATACAATAGTTTTTTTGCTATTCGACAATAGCAAAAAAAGATTATTTAAACTAATATGCCTATCAGAATAGACAACCAATCGGGCTGTAGACTAATGCAATCTTTATCCCAACGGCAAGCAAGGTCTCTTACCTTGTCACCGCTTACCCCTCTATTTATATATTTAAATTCGTGTTTTGGATATTTATCCGGCAACATTGCCGTTAACAGCCTGACGTATCCACCTCCCAGATTATTCGGATCTTCCCTGTTTCTACCACAATCAGTAATACTATCACCTTGAAAAAGTATTAAAGTCTTCTTCACCTACAGATTATCCATACGGGAATGTTATGATTGAAAAAGGGTTATAATAGCCAAGGATAGCTACATTCTCTTTTGCGATTGAAGGAATCAAACTTGCAGGTTGGACAACAAGCGTAGAGCCGACTACAATCATTAAATCACAGGAGATGGCCGGGTCATTTGCCTTGCCCAAATCCTCTCCCCGTAACTGCTGTCCGAAAGAGATTGTATTAGGTTTTAAAAGACCTTCACGTTCAGCCATAACGGCACTCACTGCTCCAGGTTCAGACTATCAAATATCTTGTCAGATGGCACAGTAAATCCGCAGTCAAGACACGTGGTCTCCATGTTGGTACCATGTAAGTTTACGGTTATATCCGCCGGTAACCCGCTTTCTTCATGAAGGCCGTCTATATTCTGTGTATTAAGTCCTGTTAAATCTTTGATAAAGAATACTGTTAAATCATCCCATCCTATTTTTAGTTTATTTTTTATTTTTATTTTTTTTGCTAGTTTTTTTGGTCTTTGG
>CAKKPF010000067.1 GCA_919901575.1 Candidatus Brocadiaceae bacterium | reverse complement strand
TATCTCTGTTTCTTCATCCAGGCCGTAACCGCTTTTCCCTTCCACGGTTGTAACGCCGAAGGACAACATCGAGTCGAGGCGTTGCCTGCCTGATTCTATTAAGACTTCCCTGGAGGCTTCCCGCGTGGCTCTAACCGTACTGACGATTCCGCCCCCCTGATTCATTATTTCCATATAGCTTTCACCACTAAGCCGCCAGGAAAACTCTTCCGCCCTGTAGCCTGCGAAAACAAAATGGGTATGAGAATCTATAAACCCTGGTAAAACCGCCTTTCCAGTTGCATCTATAGTTTCAAACCCAGTTTCATCAAACCTGGCCAACACTTCCCTGGTCTTACCAACAGCCGTTATTACACCGTTTTCAATAACTACAGCGCCGTCATCTATTATGCACAAATCAGACATGGCTTTCCCCCGCCTGGCCTTAAAACCGCTGCAGGTCACAAGCTGAGATGCATTTTTAATTATCATGCAGCCTTTCATATGTTCACCTTTATTAAATTACTAATAATCACACAGAGACCTGCCCGCCCCCGCCAGAATGCGTGTCGGGCTGGCGAACGACACAGCCCGCCCGGATGAATCCGTTCGGACGGGTCGGGCAGGTCTTTGTGTGATTAATTTTTCTCAAACGCTTTGGATACCAGTTTTTCGATGAGTTTTTCATCCGCAATAAAGGGAAGTGTAATATGGTCGAGACCTTTTCGCTCAAGATTATATTTAATGCTGGTTTCAATAGAATTTTCGTTTCTTGCCCAGCTTCGTCTGGCAACACCACCCATTACGTCCCAGGGTATTGCCCGTCTGATGATACGATCAACTCTTTCGCTTCCATCCAGGACGAGCGCAAAACCGCCGTTTATGGCCTTTCCAATACCGACGCCACCGCCATTGTGCAGTGCAACCAGACTCATGCCTCTGGCAGCATTTCCGGCAAAACACTGCGTCGCCATGTCCGCCATAATATTACTGCCGTCTTTTATATTTGCCGTTTCTCTAAAGGGCGAATCGGTGCTTCCGGTATCATGATGGTCCCTGCCCATCATCACAGGTCCTATTCCCATTTTACGAACCATTTCATTGAATTTGAGCGCTATATTCATTCTGCCCGCAGCATCCTGATATAATATCCTGGCTTGTGTGCCTACAACAAGGTTATGTTTCTCTGCATCTCTTATCCAGATATAATTATCCTTATCCTGAAATCTTGCTTTTGGGTCTATGCAAGCCATTGCCGCTTTATCGGTCTTTATAAGGTCATCTTTTTTACCACTGAGGCAAACCCATCTAAACGGGCCGTAGCCGTAATCGAACAACAGAGGGCCCATAATATCTTCTACATAAGACGGAAAGATAAATCCATCGGTCGCATCTTTGCCGTTCTTGCAGATTTCTTGAACGCCGGCATCAAAGACCGCCTTTAAAAAACTGTTTCCATAGTCGAAAAAGAACACCCCCCTGTCTACCATCGTTTTAATCAGTTCAAAGTGATGCTTTAAAGACCGATCCACATATTCTCTGAATTTTGCATTATCCGTCTTTAATAGCTCAGTACGCTCTTCAAAGGTCATCCCCTGAGGGCAATATCCGCCTTCGTAAGCCGCATGGCAAGAGGTCTGATCGGATAATAAGTCGATTTTGATATCATTTCCCACCGCATATTCCAGCAGGTCTACAATGTTTCCATAGAATGCGATAGCCAGAGTTTCTTTTTTCTGCTGGTATTCTTTTGCCAGGCTGAATGCTTCGGCAGGATCATCAACGATTCTACTAATCCAGCCCTGGTCGTATCTTGTTTGAATTCTTGAATAATCAACCTCGGCGATGACACCGACACCATTTGCAATCTCTACAGCTTTGCCCTGAGCACCGCTCATTCCGCCAAGGCCGGAAGATACAAATAGATATCCCCTTAAGTCCCTGTCTTCGACGATGTTGAGTTTGAGTCTGCCGGCATTCAGAATAGTACTGTATGTCCCGTGAACAATACCCTGCGGTCCGATATACATCCATCCGCCCGCCGTCATCTGACCGTAATTCGCAACGCCAAGCGCCGCTGCTCTGTGCCAGTTTTCCTGATCATCAAAACAACCAACCATGAGTGCGTTGGTGATTATCACTCGTGGCGCTTCAGGCGCAGATTCGAACAGACCAAGTGGATGACCGGATTCAACAACCAGTGTCTGATGCCGGGTCATCTTTTCCAGATACATTTTGATAAGTCTGTACTGCATCCAATTCTGACAGACCTGTCCGGTTTCACCATAGGTAACCAGTTCATAAGGGTAAAGAGCAATATCAAAATCGAGATTGTTGTCGATCATTACCTGAAAGGCTTTTCCCTCTATACAGTTGCCTCTGTATTGATCAACAGGTTTGGCCGTTATGTTTCCTTCCGGCCTGAGGCGATATCCATAAATTCGACCGGTGGTGAGCAGTTCATCTAGAAATTCAGGAGACAGTTTTAGATGCCACTTTTCAGGAATATATCTTAGTGCATTTTTTAAGGCGAGTTCGGTCTCTTTTGGGGATAAAGTAAAATTTCTTGCGGGCGACCTCCGGATGCCTTCCACAAATTCAGGCATCTGCGGCAATTGATCAAATATTTCTTCCAGTCGGATGGTCATTGCCCCGGAAATATCGCTATTGCTAATCATTTTCTAGTCTTGTTACATAAGATAGGGCTTGGGATTTGGATTCCACACTGCCTGGCCTATAAATATTTCTCTGTGTATTCACGGGACAATTCTTTATACAAGGCTTCTGCTTCCTGGCCGTTACCTTCGCATTTCTTAATCTTTGGCCATTCACTCTTGGGAAACCTGACGTATAAAGGGAACGTTCTCTGGAGTCCGAGCAGTTCCTCCCTGGAGATTTGCGGCATGTTTAATACTGTTTCCGATCTGTAATCTCCGGCATGGACGTTTTTTTGCATAAGCCCTTCTTCATCACAATATTCACGCAGGGCGGTGCCTTTATAAGGATTGTAAAGTGAAACCATAACACCCGGTACATTTATTTTCCTGTTAAACTCGATGGTCTCAAAAATATTCTCCCTGGTTTCTGTCGGGAAGCCTATAATATTATTAGCGCTTACCCTGAGACTGGACTTCTCTAAAAGCCTGAATGCCTTTAAGATTGTTTCGTCTGTCATATTCCTGCCCAGAAGATTGCGCCTCAGATTCAGATTGCCGCTTTCAATACCAAGGCTTATTCCTTCACACCCCGAGGATTCAAGGAGTTTAATGTTTTCTTCATTAATTGATTCAGGTCTTGCCTCAATCCAGAATGGTATATTTACTTCCTTATAAAGTTCAATGAATTCAGTTATCCTTTCCCGCTTAGTTGTAAGAAAGCTTTCGGCTACCAGGTATGCAAATTCCAGATTGTATCTCTCCTTCTTTTCCTTCATCTCGTCAATAAGCCTCTTAATGCTTTTTTCCCTATAATAACCTCCGTTATCTGCATAAAGTTTATTCAACCCGTAATCACTGCAAAACCGGCAGCTGTAAGGGCAGCCCCTGTTCATTTCAAATGTGCCGGTCATGGAGATTTTCCCACCCATGGGCTTATAAAATCTCCTGGGTTCGAATATCGTCCAGTCCTGAAACGGCAGTTCATCCAGGTTAACAGGTCTTCTAATCCCATTCCTGAATATTTTGCCGTCCTTCTTGATCCACATGTTCTGTACGGACGTTATATCCTGACCCTCAGTAATCTTAGTACATATCTCAACAAGGGCATATTCTCCCTCTCCCACGCACACCATATCGACACAATCTTCGGCAATAATTTCAGCCGGAGCAAAAGTAGCAAAGATACCTCCCACAATCATGGGAACGTTATAATAATGCCTTATACTCCTGAGTATTTCTATTCCAAGTTCATAAGTGCACTCTATACAGGATAAGCCTATAATGTCCGGATTGTACTCTTCTACCATCTTTTTAAGGTCATCGAAAAGATCAGTATCTTTATATACCAGACCAAATTCCTCACGGTTTGTTTTCCTTACCTGGAGATTCTTTGCCCTCGCTTCATCTCCGGTTTCAGTCGCCGTTTTGTAAAAGGTGGTGTCAAACAGCTTTACACCAAAACCTTTTTCTTTAAGGCATGCGGATATTAAGGAAAGTCCCACAGGCAGCAGGACATCCATCATTGTATTACAATTGATTAACAAAACCCTGAAATCTTTATCTTTCATACGTTGCTTACAATCTCCCTAACCCATTCCATACCTTCCTTAACCTCACCAGGTATGTTGTCGTAATAAGTATGGTTATATTCAAATATTATATCGCAGTCCTTGTTATGTGATAATATTATTTCAAGTGTTTTCTTTATGTCTACCCATCCATCCTTTGTCTTTTGTGAGGGGTGGACCGGTACGTGATTATGTTCTTTGCAGTGGTCAAGCCCTTTTGTGTTCCACACATGAATTGATTTGGTATGTGGCGCCATGGTTTCTATATCCTTAAAAAAATTACGGTTTCGTATTCCGGATATAAGGAATGTATGCCCTATATCGATACAGATGCCTAGTAATGGATGATCTTTAACAAATTCTACAAATTGTGCCGGTTCGTGGAAATACCCGGAATATCCTCCAAATTCAACATTAATGGGCAAATTGTACCTGTCCGCTAATTCACAGAATCTCGATTCTGTATCACTTGCAAGAGCCATTACTTTTTCCCTGTTTTTCGAATCCTCCATCCAGTTTAAGTGTGTCACGACAAAATCAGCCTTCCACCCCTTTGCATAATGCATAGTGCTATTGATTAGTTTAAGAGAAATATCTCTTTTATTTGGATCGTCATTAAGGAAAAATGTAGTTACACCAATGTATGGAAAATATGAGGGTCTGTAGAAGGGCACATGGAAACTAAAAGGCAGTTTTTTATTATCTATGAATGACTTTAGCTTTCCTAATTCATCCTCTTGAAAATCAAATACCTCGTATCTATCTAATCCTGTATGCAAATAGCCTGCAGGTCTTGCTCTTTCCATTTTACAATTATAGAGCGGCGTAGCCGCCTGCCTGCCAGTAGGGCAAGCAACCAGGTTTGAAGTGTCTAAAGTGAACTAAAGTTTAAATAAGTGCTAAAGTCAGGAAACAGACGCGGTTTGAACCGCTTAAGCCGCTTAAGCCGTTTAAACAGTTTAACCGTTATTTTTCTACAACTTCAAGCACTTTTAACTTTGATTAGTATACATGATTTATTGCTACTTGTTAAATATTTTATTATATATTTGAATGCTGATTTAAGATTTCTCAGGTCTATTAAACATATACTTCATCAGACAGTTTCAGCTTGACCATGCCGTTCTATTGGCATATGATATTTAACGTTACGATCTTGCCCGTCCGTACCGAACGGTACCTGCCCGAATAGGTACAGGCGGGCGTTCGGGAGGGCAGTCGTACCGAAGGCAGATCCGCCTAAGGCGTGACCTGAACCGAAATTTTTAAATAACTAGAGAAACAGGTAAATGGGAGAGAAATCATACACACGAGATTTAGGAGAAGGTGTGCGTAAAAGACATTACCACAAGGCAGAAAAGGGTAAGGTTGTCTATTTTGCAGTTCAGCTTGAGTTAGAAATTGAAGGGAAATGGCAGCCGGTTATTAGATATGATTGTAGCCATAAATTTGCACATATAGATCGATACAATATTAGATGTAAAAAACAAGGGAAGATATTTACCTCTCATATGAAGACAGTTTGACATTGGCTGACGAAGACATAAACCTTAACTGGGAATCTTACAAAGAACAGTTTTTGAAAGGAGAATATCCATGAATATTTATGAGAGAAGAAATAGCGTTATAGGAATGGAATTCGATAGATACATGAGAGAACATCCAGAATTAAATGAAAGGATTCCCCAGAA
>CAKKPF010000066.1 GCA_919901575.1 Candidatus Brocadiaceae bacterium | reverse complement strand
TGCTCCCAGGGAATATTTTTAAAACAAAATACTGATGATAGCATAATCCGTTATAATTATATCCATGATTGTTCTAATGCCTTTTTTACACATGTTAGCACCGACGCAAATTCCATCTCTGACAGGAACAAGGTTTATCATAATGTAATTGCCAATAATTCCGGCGCCTTTCAAGTAGGCTATAGAGATGGAACCGGCGATGAATGGGAGGTTTTCAATAATACCATTTATAGCTCCGGGAATGGAATTCATGGCTCAAACGGAAGAGGCTGGAAGATATGGAATAATATCTTAGTGGGTGGATCGCTCGATGCTTATGGAGGCAACACTTTGATTGAATGTGATCATAATTTATTCGGTCCTGATAATAAATATATAGCAAGATTGCATATATATGAGAAAAATGATAAAACTTACAAAAGTATGTATTCATGGCAATTCTCAGGAGAGCTTGAAGGCGGCGGGAATCCCGGCGCAGGCTCTCTGGTGTCTGACCCCAAATTCATAAATTATTCGGGGAAAATGAATCAACTTAACGATTTTCAACTTGCTGCTAATTCACCATGCAGAGGCGCGGGGCGTAGAGGTGAAAATATGGGCGCTGATATTACAAAGGTTGGTTATAAGGGTTCTGCCGGGGAAGCATCGGCTGACAACACACTATCCGCAGATTTTAATACAGGATTTGAATTGGAAGAAGATGAAACAGGAGAAATACAATCCTTTGAGATTCCGCATCAAAGTTCTGAGGCAGTATGGTTGCCGCGGGAGATTGATTTAAATAAACACACGGTGGGGTCTTTTACCGTAAAGGTTAGAGTGGAAGGAATAGATGAGCAAAGATATCCATCAATTTTTCCACGCATTAAATATCATATAGGAACCGGGAGAAGTCATGGTTACTTTGATATGATAAATGAAGGAGATAATATATGGAGGTTTGATATACCTGACCCAAAATGGCACAGTTACAGGTCGAATAGTCTCCACTATTATGTCAAGGTATTCGATGAAGAGGGAGGCGTTATTACGGAAAGCCACTGGCAAATAGAATTGATTGATTCATTTGTGCATAATTGACAAATTAAGCATTGATAATGAAGAGTTTGGAAACAATATTGTAAAATCTAAAGCTTATATTGCCATCATGTGTAGCTATGTTTGAGTTTGGTAGGTAAAAAATATTAGTTGTCTATGTGGCAATGCATTACAGGTAAAAATGATTATACTATAGAGTTTTACCTGTTGAGTGTGTAAGACTATCGTTAAATCAAAGGTATATCTTATTAATGATCGGCAAATGAAACTGCGTGAAAAAATACTTTTACTCTTGTCTAGAGAATTGGGAACTGGTGATTGCAAAGGCGGTGAAAATGAGTGGGACATAGACAATGCACTTTCATTACTGAAAAAAAACATCCAGGGTTTTTCTGAGAATATTTTAGATAAAAATATTGTAGACTATGGCTGTGGCTCAGGTTATCAATCAGTTGCACTTGCAAAATCAGGAGCAAATTATGTTTTAGGAATAGAAACTAATCCTGTAGAATTAAAAAAGGCTAGAGACTTGGCAGGGACATTAAATCTTAATGAAAAAGTAGAATTTAAAGATAAAATTGATGAGAGTTTAAGATCTAAATTTGATTTAGTTATTTCACAAAACAGTATGGAACATTTTTCAGATCCTGTTAGAGCTATCAATCAAATGAAGTATCTTCTTAATCAGATGGGAAGAGTGATAATTACCTTTGGCCCTCCCTGGTACGCACCATATGGTAGCCACATGCAATTTTTTACAAAATTACCATGGGTTAACATATTCTTTCCTGAAAATATTGTTATGAATGTAAGATCGCATTATAGAGATGATGGAGCAAAGAGATATGAAGAAGTAGAAAAGGGCCTTAACAAAATGACAGTTTCAAGAATGGAGAGTATTATCTCAAACAGTGGTATGAATATACAGTATAGAAAGTATGAGTGTGTTAAGGGGTTTAATATTCTTGGAAGATTACCATTGCTTCGAGAATTATTTATTAATCATATAAGCTGTATCCTTACCTTGAAAACATAAATTTTCTGGATGAACTCTGCAAACATATAGTTGTGGTCTGTTACAAAAGTATGTATTGTAACAGTCATAATAATCATGCCTAAATCCCTCATTATTACCTTATTTTAATATTCAGTTAAATTGTGATGTAACTATATAGATTCATTCTAAAAGAGTTAAAAATGATAAAAAGAAGTATTCTGTTTATTTGCCCCGGTCCTACTTACAGGCCAAAAACTTATTCATATCAAAGAAAGTATAAAATGCTATCTAAAAATTTTAGTGGGTATATATTCACTACATCAGGGGTGACCGAAAAGATACAGATAGGTAATTTTATTTATCTGTCAATGAAGTCAAGCCAGTCGAAAATTTCTTCTTTAAAGTACGTTTCTTTCTGTATTCGAAATGCTGTCATACTTTTAAGGAAAAATATTAAAATCGATCTGGTGACTACATACGATCCTTTAAAAACAGGCTTAATCGGTCTCTTTGTTTCTCGTATTCTTAAAGCTAAGTTCGCTCCGGAAGTAAATGGAGTATATACATCACAAACCGTTTACATGGATGAAGCTGGCAAACTATTAAAAAAACTCAAGGGTATTACATATCCTATGATTATGCGTTTTGTCTTGAAACGGGCAGATGGGATAAAGCTCCTCTTTAATAATCAAATTGATTCTCTCAAAATAACCTTGCATGGGAAAATAGTAAAAAGCTTCCCTGATTATGTTGCAGTTGATGATTTTAAGAATATCAAGGAGGAAAAAGAAGTGTTCTTTGCGGGTTTTCCTTTTAAGTTAAAAGGCGTTGATATTTTGATAGAGGCATTTAAGAAGGTAGCACTAAAATATCCGGACTGGAGATTAAAGATACTAGGCTGGTACCCTGATATAACAAAATTAAGTGAGGCAATTGCAGGACACCCACAGATTTATCATCATAAGCCGGTTCATCGTTATGAAATGCCGGCGCACATTGGATCATGTGCAATATTTGCCTTACCATCCCGTTCTGAGGCTATGGGAAGGGTGCTTGTTGAGGCTATGGCAGCAGGGAAACCACGGATAGGGTCAAATGTGGATGGGATTCCAACGGTAATAAACGATGGCATTGATGGATTATTGGTAGCACCGGAGAATGTTGATGACCTTGCGAATAAACTGGATATGCTAATGGGCAATTCTGATATGAGACACGAACTTGGAAAAAATGGTGAAATAAGGGCAAAAAAAGAATTTTCCGAAGAGAGGTATATTAAGAACATAGAGGGTTTTTATAATGAGGTTATAACAAATGTCTGAAATGATTAAGAAACCAACTGCGAACACTGATGGGTGGTTTAAATCAACAATTTTATGCCTGGTGGTTGATTATGCACGTCCTCAGGATATTCTTCCTATAGGGTTTATGAAACCGGGGATGCTTGCTGTTTTAGTATTGGCTTATTTCGTAATTACTAAAAATGGATTTTTGCTAGGTATGAGCAAACAAACCAAAATGATATGGTGTTTTGTGATATTACTCGGAGCATATGTGCCATTTGCGCTAAATAATCATCATGCTTTCTTTACAACGCAATCCATGTTGTTATATATGCCTCTTATTTTATCAACAATTGTTTGTGTGAATTCTATTAACCGTTTAAGAAAAATAATATCCGTGTATATAGCCTTGATGATCTATATTGCTATATATGCAATTCTTCATGGCTGGAGGGGTTCGGGGAATTACTTTCTGGACGAAAATGACATTGCATTGTTTATGAACTTATGGATTCCTTTCTGTTTTTTCCTTTTTTTGTCTGAGAGGGGGATGGCAAAGAAAATATTTTACGGCGCCGGAATGCTTATAGGGCTTACAACCGTGGTTGTGTCGTTTTCTCGTGGCGGTTTCATTGGATTATTATGTGTGGCTGCTGTCTTGTGGCTTTTCAGTCCGAAAAAGATAATCTCTCTATTTATAATCTGCTCACTGGGGATTGGAGTGTATATTTATAGTGGAGAAAAATATCTGGCAGAGATGTCCACGGTAACAGATACAAAGGAAGCTACGGCTAATGACAGAATGTTATCATGGGAGTCGGCATGGGACATGTTTCTTGAGCACCCGTTGGGGGTAGGGGGAAATAACTTTCCGGTACATTTTCAAGAGTTCCAGTCAGATGAGTTTTCAAGAGGAATGTGGGGAAGGCAGGCTCATTCATTATGGTTCACGCTTATTCCTGAGCTGGGTATATTTGGTATTATGATATACTTCATTCTAATATACTATAATCTTAAAGATATATTCTATTTAAAAAAGATAAAGGTTGGTAATGATCCGGATTTGCGTTATTTGCATTCTTTATCACTTGCTTTCATCGCTTCATTAGCGGGTTTTTTCGCTTCTGCAACATTTATTTCGGTATTGTATTACGCTCATTACTGGTATTTGACAGCCTTAATTGTGGCAACAGTGAGAATTTCAAAAAGTTACTCCGCTTAAGATTAATGTTTTTGTCTCAACCTGAGTTGAGTGATTTGTGCCCTCCCGTACCGAACAGTATTTTCAGGCGAGTAGCCGCATTCTTTAGCGTGATCTAATGTATAGTCTTCAATGCTTCGACTTCGTTCAGCATGACGTCATTCCGACACAGCTAAGCTGAGCTTTGGCGGAGTCGAGGAACCATAGATATCGAAGGCCTAATTTAATGCATAGCTTTAATTATTGTCACAAAGTTGCCAAGACAATAAGTTTTGGAGTACATCGTCCCCGCCCGAACGCTTGGCGGGCAGGCGTGACGATGTTTACCTCAACAAATCTGCCTGTGGCAAGACAGCATTGACACGGTCAATACACTCCATAGTGGCGTAAAAAGTCGTTGGGTTTTTCCCTTTTAAAACCCAACTTAATTTAAAAGAATCTTTATGTATTATGAAAATATTGTGGTTATCGCACTTGTGCCCATACCCGCCTAAAGGTGGGGTTTTGCAGAGAAGTTACAACCTGATAAGAGAACTATCAAAATACCATGATGTAAGCCTTGTGGCATTCAACCAGAAGGCATTGCTGCCGACACAAAAAGAGCTTGATGCCGCAATAAGCGAATTTCGTAAGTTCTGTCAAGATGTTTCTGTGTTACCCATACCAGGTGACCATAAAAAGTATGGCAGGCGGCTGCTTGTGCTCAAAAGTATTTTCACCAGGGACCCGTATACTATCAACTGGTTACAGGATAAAGCCATGTGTGACTTACTCAGAGATAAGCTTTCCAGAAACAACTATGATCTTATTTTCTTTGATACCATTAGCCTGGCGCCTTATCTGTCTTTGTTTAGAAAAGAGAAACTTATTCTTAATCATCACAATATAGAATCGGATATGATGCTGAGAAGGGCTTATAATGAAAAGAACTTACTAAAAAAATTATATTTCTATCAGGAAGGTAAAAGGCTTGCTGTTTATGAGAACAGGGAGTGCCCCAAATTTGACTTGAATATTACATGTTCGCATGTAGATTCGGAACGTATATTAAGAAGAATATCCTCATTAGAAGTCAATGAAGTTGTTAATGGAGTGGATGTTGAATATTTCTATCCACTGGGTGGTGACAGGCTTAATAACAGTCTGGTTTTTGCCGGAGGAATGAATTGGTATCCTAATCGTAATGCCATGTTATATTTTGCCAGGCAGGTATGGCCGTTGTTGACAGAAGCAATTCCTGACATACGAATTACGGTTATTGGACAGGATCCTCCCGCTTGTCTTATTAATCTTGCAAACGAAGATAAGCGATTCAAGGTTGCCGGTTTTGTAGATGATGTCAGGCCGTATATAAATAGGGCAATGGTGTATGTATGTCCTATAAAAGATGGCGGAGGCACTAAACTTAAAATTCTGGATGCTCTTGCGATGGGTAAAGCTATTGTGGCTGATCCTGTAGCCTGTGAGGGTATTGATGTGAAAGATGGTGAAACAGTCTTATTCGCTGATTCCCCTGCAGATTATGTTAAAAAAATCAAGCTTCTTTTTGAGAATAAAGATTTAAACAAAAAGCTGGGGCTAAATGGCAGAAAGTTGATCGAAGACAAATATTCATTTGAGAAGATTGGCAGGAAACTGGCGACATTGTGCGAGGGCTTGTAACCTGTTTTTAAGTTTATGCATAGAATTTCCATTTTAAATCTAAAATGTATAGGGAATTCAAAGTTACCATAATTATCGTCGGGTAAGAAACCCGACATTTCTTACTAAATAATAGAATGGGCAAGATAATAGACAGGCTTTATGAAAAGAGTCCGATATTGCTACAGGAGTTAGCATTAAACGGCTATGCCTTAGGTATTCATTTTGAGAGGTTCGGGAAAAAATTCCATGACTTACTGGAATATTGGCATAAAACAGAATGGTTTTCATATGGCGACCTAATTGAACTTCAGAACGAAAAATTAAGAACCCTGATAAAACATGCATATGAAACTGTTCCGTATTATCACAGAATTATGGACGACAGGAAATTATCTCCTGGCGATTTTAAAACGGTAAATGATTTATACAAACTGCCGGTACTGACAAGAGAAGATGTCAGATTGAATTTGGATAACTTAATTTCAAGCAAATTTAAAAGAAGTAAACTCAGACATGGACATACAAGCGGCACTACGGGGTCTCCCCTTCAGTTTTATTGGGATAAACATTGTTGTCTGGTAAATAATGTCGCTGATTGGAGACAGAAAAATTGGGCCGGTTTAAATTATGGCGATAAATATGCTGTTATTCTTGGCAGAACCATTGTTCCTATAAGTCAGGAAAAACCACCTTTTTGGAGAATGAATTACGTTCATAAACAATTGTGGCTTTCGGCCTTTCATATGACTGAAGAAAACCTCAGATTCTATCTGGAAAAGCTGGAAGAATATGAACCTCTGGTTCTTGAGGGTTATCCATCAACTCTTTTTATATTGGCTAAGTACCTGACATGTCGAAAAAAAACATTTTCTCTAAAGGCAGCGCTTACTTCATCTGAAACATTGCATGAGACTCAGAGGGGAATCATCGAAAAGGCGTTTTGTTGTCCTGTGTTTGATTATTATGGATTGGCAGAAAGAACAATATTCACAACTGAGTGCGAAAAACATTGCGGACACCATATCAATATGGAATATGGCATTGTAGAACTCCTGAATAATTCAGGTGAATCTGTTGATAAAGAAATAATGGGAAAGATGGTTGGAACAAGCCTTCACAATTATGGTATGCCTTTTATAAGATATGCGACAAATGATGTCTCATCCATATTGCCTGAAAGCTGTTCATGCGGCCGGGCGTTGCCTTTGATGTCGGATGTGACTACTAAAGCCGAAGATATTATTGTTACCAGAGACAGGGGATTCATCTCTCCATCAGTTCTTACTCATCCCTTTAAACCCCTGAACGGTGTGAAAGCTTCT
This sequence comes from Candidatus Brocadiaceae bacterium, assembly GCA_919901575.1. Lineage (GTDB taxonomy): Bacteria > Planctomycetota > Brocadiia > Brocadiales > Scalinduaceae > Scalindua. Next base: position 8,945 of record CAKKPF010000066.1, on the reverse strand, counting down.
CAGATTATTCAGGAAGATATCAACCACATTATAATAAAAATTGTTCGTACTCCTGAATATGCGAAAGAGAATACCAAATTGCTTTTAGATGCCATGAAAAAACGTTTGGGTAATAACATGGATATTGATATCCAGTTTGTAGAATCGATTCCCAGGACATCAGCAGGAAAGTTTAGATGGATAATATCTAAAGTCCCATTACGATTGTGAATCATAATTTAATATAGTTTTCAATCTATCATTTGTTTCATAACTACGACTAGCCTCTCTTTCGAGAGGATTCCAGAATTGGAATCCTCTCGAAAGAGAGGTCTACCTACTAATATTTGGACTAATAATGGAAAGTTATAATAGATAATGTGTGGAATAGTTGCAATAGTAACTCCTGGTTGCTCAGGACACGACAGGGAGAAAGAATTGATAAACGCCAGGGATAAAATGCACCATAGGGGGCCTGACGATAGTGGGATTTATATTGGTCCAGGTATTGGGCTTGCTCACAGAAGGCTCAGCATTATAGATATATCTGGAGGGCATCAACCCATGGCCAATGAGGACAATTCAATATGGATAGTGTTTAATGGCGAGATTTACAATCATCTGGACCTGAGGAACGAACTTATAGCTAAAGGCCATGTTTACAAGACAGAATGCGATACTGAAACCATTGTACATCTTTATGAAGAAGAAGGCATAAACTGCATGAGTAGACTGGATGGCATGTTTGCATTTGTGATATGGGACGAGAAAAAAAAACTTCTTTACGCGGTAAGGGACAGGCTGGGTATAAAACCTGTGTATTACTATAAATCGAACGAAATATTTGTGCTTGCATCTGAGATCAAGTCATTACTCGAATTTACCGGAGTGCCAAGAGAAATAAACTATGGCAGAATAGAAGAGTATTTTACTTTTAAGTATTTAGCAGGTAAGGAGACGCTATTCAAAAATATATATAGTCTATTACCCGGACACTATCTTGTATACGACAAAAAGAACCTGATAATACAAAAGTATTGGGATATTGAAGAAATAGACAGGGGAAATGATACCCCAAAGACAATGAACAGTATGATAAAGAATTACAATAAATTGATGCATCAATCTATAAACAGACAATTGATGAGCGATGTGCCGCTTGGTACTTTTAACAGTGGAGGACTGGATTCCAGCCTGGTAACGGCTATTACTTCAGGCAAAATCGATGCAAACGTCAATTCATTTTCAATAGGGTTTGAAGAGAGAGAGTATGATGAATCAGATTATGCCCAAACGGTTTCTGAAAAATACCACACCAATCACCACTTATGCATGGTAAACAATAAGTTGTTTTCAGATAATCTTGAAAAATGTATATGGTTACATGATGAGCCTTTAAATCATGCTAACTCCGTTACAATATATCTTTTAAGCAAATTGGCGAAAGAATCTGTAACGGTCGTATTAACCGGTGAAGGTGCGGATGAAATATTTGGAGGATATCCAAGATATTTTATCTTAAAATATTTACAAAAATATTATAAATTACCAAAACTATTTCGATCCTCAATAAAACATCTTCTAAGACACAGTAAAAATAGAAAAGCTCAAAAAATTTATAGCGTAATAGATATGCCCTTAGAAAAAGCCATTGTATATAATTCAACATACATAAATCCTGACTTGGTATCCAGTTTCCTGGATAAGGAATTAACAGGATCAGGTTTTGAACAAAGGTTTAACATTCTTAATCAAGCATCTTGTGGAAATGATTTACAGAAATTATTTTATTATGAGATAAAGACGTATTTGGTATCTATCCTGAACCGGGCAGATAAAATGAGCATGGGAGCCTCAGTTGAAGCACGAGTGCCGATGCTGGCGCATCAGAATGTAGAATTTTGTATGAAAATTCCAGTGACACATAAACTGTATAGAAATACTACAAAATATTTTTTGAAAGAATATGCTCGTCCTTATTTACCGGAGGAGATTATATATAGAAAAAAATCTGGTTTTGGTGTTCCTTTAGCAGATTGGTTCAGAGATTCGAAAGGCATGGGACGATATATAGATTTGCTAAAAGGGGATAGCTTAAAAAATAGTGATATTTTTTGCGGAAATTCAGTAAATACTATTGTAGAGCAACACCTGAGAAGAGAGATGGATCATAGTGAATTATTATGGGAATTAGTTAATTTTCAACTATGGAGGCAAATTTATTTTGGTTAGGTAATCAGTTATAAAAATTGGTTGTTGACAATTTCGTAATACACCAACCCTGCCGACCAGGGCCGCCTAATGTGCCTCTTAGTACCTTAATAAAAATATTTTTTGTAACACCCTGGAATCCAATTCCTATAAGTCCTTCAGGCCGATTAAAGTACTTCTATAATAATGAGTAAAGAAAAGCTATATATTAGGATTTAGCAGCATGACTAAAAAAGAATTTATCAATTTAATATCTAACGGGCATGAAGATGTTATAGGGATTTTTTTAAAATTATTAGATGATAACGGAATAGATTATTGCATTATCGGAGGTTTAGGCGTAAACGCTTATGTTGAACCAGTAGTAAGTTTAGATATAGATATTGTAATTGTTGCAGACGCAATTGAACGGTTAATAATGAAGGCAGAAAATTATTTCAAAATAGAACGTTTTCCTCATAGCATTAATCTGAATAGCCCTGGATCTGACTTACGGATCCAGGTTCAATCTGATCAACGTTATCAAAAGTTTATTTCTCGTTCAACCATAAAAGATGTTATGGGTTATGATATGAAGGTCGCTGCAATTGAAGATATTTTAACTGGGAAAATATGGGCCTTCCTGGACAAAGAAAGACGAAAAAGTAAAAGGCAGAAGGATTTAGCTGACATTTTCAGGATTATCGAACAATTTCCTGAGCTTAAGAAACTAATTCCAGATTCTATGGGATATATTGAATTTTAGCCGATAAGAGTGTTGCCTATTAATCATACATAGTCATTCCAATCTAACGTTATCGAGATAGATTACCCGCTTCTCTTCTGGACTTGAAAGAAACAGGATCATTTGTTGGACGTCAGTAAGGTTTATGTTTCTGTTAGTTCCGGATGTATACAGGCTTTTCAGAGGGATGGAAATGTAATTAATGCCTGGGACGAGAATAAAGGTATGGTTGTATCTATTACCGTATGATGGGTCCTTTGTATCATCGATACGAATGGTCAGGTGAAGAGATATATCTTCCTGATTATATATGTCAAATTTGAGAGTAGTGTGTTTCGACCAATCCGGATTGAATTTATTCAGCGTTATCCCGGGATAGGAAGATGGGTATAGTTCCATCTTCAGACATTTTTGACCCGACGTTGCGTGCTCGTCTGAAAGGGTGAAGATTGTTTTGCATTCCCATAGGATGGCGTCAAGGGTATCTTCCGTTTCGAAATCGTAAGAAAATGGTTGCCTTGATGAGCAACTTGTCAAAAGTGGAAGAGTTAGAATTAGAAGAAATAATAAACGTATAATTCTTGTATATGACATAAGTGTTACTCTGTAAATTCAAATAATACGACTTCAGGCGGCATGCCAAGTCTAAATGGTATATCTGATGTGCCAATACCGCTCGTAACGTATAGCGATTTGTTTTTGTTCTGATATAAACCATACTTGTGTTCTGTATCAGGTTTTCTCCTGATAACCTTCCATATGAATTCCGGCAAAAATATCTGTCCTCCATGAGTATCTCCAGATAAGACAATAACATTTTCTTCTGCATTTATATTATAGTAAACAGGTGAAAAGTGAGAGAGGACAATTGCAGGGGTGTCAATGTCAGTAAGTATGCTATTGACTTCATTTAAGCCGGAAGCATGATTAGAATCGGTTCCCATCCCGATAATAGACAATTCTTTTCCTCCAATTTTAACAACAGCTTTGGCATTCCTCAGAAATCTGACTTGATGTTGCGTTGGTGGCAGAGTACTCCCTTCTTCATGACAAAACCCGCAAGATTTTCTGGAAAAAGAGTAATCCGAATCTCCCATTACGGCATATACACCAAGTGGTGCGTTTAATTGTGAAAGGAAGGTTATGGCGTTGCCGTAAGCCTGCTTGCTCCCATTCCAATCAACATAATCTCCCGTTAATAATATCAGGTCCGGTTTAAGTTCATTTAAGATTTCAAGTGTTCGATTTATAGGAATAGACGCGTTGTTTCCAATATGCAGGTCGCTAAGTTGCACTATCTTCAGGTCTTTAAGCGTTGAGGCCATGGCTTTGTTTCTAATCTCAACCGTCTTTAATCTAACCTTACGTGGTTCGATGAAAAAGCCGTACAAAAAAAACACTATTAAACTTGCGGCTGTAATTGCCGTAAGAAGGCATCTTTTTGTTGTTAAATAACTTTTTTTTGTAGACATATTTGGATATAATAAGTCAGAAAAACAAAGTTTTTGTCATATTCAAGATATGTACAGTATTGTTCGTGACTATTGATTAGATTAACACCCGGGAACCCATCACAATATGACAATAAGATTATATCATAAATATTTGATACAGGTTGCAAATTCGTAAGACGGGGATATTTAACATCTGGTGAAAGATGAGAAAAGAATTTCATAAGAAATCGTTCTACGGATATATGCTACATTTCTTTACATGTCTTGCATTACTATTGCTTTTTACAAGTGGAAATGTTGCTGCGCATGATTATGGCCATGTGCTGGTAGAGACTATAAAAAAGATTAAGCCTTCTGTCATAGCAGTCGGCACGTATCATCCACTTTCAAGGCCGCCAGTAACTTTTTATGGCACGGGTTTTATTTTTACTGAAAATGGTTATGCAATTACTGCTGAGCACGTAATAAATGTAATTAGCAAAAGTGGTGATATTGACAATCTATATGCTTTCTTTCCTGGCGTTGGAAACTCAAAAAAGGTTATAGCCAAAGTTATAACCAAGAATATAAAATATGACCTTTCTATTCTCAAACTGGAAGGGAGCGGTTTTAATCATGTAAAATTAGGAGATTCCTCAAATATTGAAGAAGGACAACAAGTCGCCATCTGTGGTTATCCATACGGTCCTGTATTTGGCTTGCATCCTACCACGCACACGGGAATAATCAGCAATATAAGCCCCATGGCAATTCCCGTACAGAATACGTCCTTACTTTCAAACAAGATGATAAAGGCATTAAAAGATCCTTATGTAATCTTCCAACTCGATTGTATTGCTTTTCCCGGGAATAGCGGGGGACCTTTGTTTCTGCCTGAAACCGGCGAGGTGATAGGCGTGTTGAATAGTGCATTTGTAAAGGTAACAAAGGAAAACAATAAAATATCTACCGGCATTAGCTATGCGATACCCATTAACTATATAAAAGAGCTTTTAGAAGCCCTCAGAAGTAATTGATTAATGTTCAATAATTTCTTAGCGTATCAAAGATTAATATTTCAATTTAATAACTAAAATAGTACAATTACGCCTTTATTTAGGGTAAAGAAACCTGGTTAGTCCTATTAAATTAAAACCGAAATGTAAAGGAAGAGTTTTGTAATGGGCGATATTAGGAGAAAGCGCAAGAGACGTAAAAAAGAAAGTACCAGGAGCTGGAAGTTCTGGGTGCTATTTGTGGCGGTTCCGGTCATTGTAGCCTTGTGTGCGTCGATAGCTTTTTACGGTTTGTATGTAAAGAGAAAATCTGCCGGCACCGGTATTGTTAAAGAAAGCTTTCAAAAAGGACTAATATATACAAATTTAAATAGACATACAGAAGCTGTTGCTGAGTTTAGAAAAGAATTAGAAAAGAATCCAGATAATATAAATGCTCATTATCAATTGGGCATATCACTTTCTAAGTTAAAGGAATTTGATAAAGCGGCAACTGAGTTCAATGCGGTGCTCAAAATCAAACCAAATTACTCTGATGCACATCTCCAACTGGCAGTCATTAAATATACGAAGGCAGTTGAATCAAGAAAACTTGGCAAGGGTGAATCGTTGGTTTTAAAAATGTTATTGGAGGCAGAGGATATATGTAGGGAAATAATCGAAAAAGATCCAAGTTTCGGACAGGTTTACGCTTTATTAGGAGAGATTCATTTTTCACAAGGTTTAATTGATGATGCCATAATAGACTATAAACACATAATAAAACTTAATAATGCTTTTGTCCCGGCGCATATTGCCCTTGTTAAGCTGTACGTGAATAAGGGCGAGTTGGATCTGGCAAAGAAAGAATGCGACTTGATTTTGTCAGAACTCGAAACTGACAATTACCACGCTCTGTTTCTCTTGTCAACGATATATGAACAGCAGGGCAAGAATGATGCGGCAGTTGCATCTTTAAAGCGGATATTGGAGAAGAAGCCCGAAGACTTGATTGCACACGCACAATTAGGACTCTTATTCTTGAAAATGTCTAGATATGATGATGCATTTGCTGCGGCAGAGCATGCGGCAAAATTAAGCCCGTCGGCGCTGCCACCGGCAGTATATTTTGTAAAAGGGAGTGTGCTATTACAAAGAAAGGATTACAAGCAGGCTGTTTCTCTCTTAAAGGAAGCAATTCTAAGAATGCCTAAAATGGTGGAGCCACATTATTTTATGGCGCTTGCCTTAACAGAGCAGGGACTTGTGGAAGCAGCCAAGACCGAATTTAATACTGCCATAGAACTGTCGCCGGACTTCATTCCTGCAAAATTGGGCCTTGCGAGACTTCTATCAAGAGAAGGCTGGCAAAAGGAAACAATTACGTTGTGTAAAGACATCCTTGAACTCGAACCTGATAACATAGATGCTGTCCAGATGCTTGGTCTTGCATACGTGAAAACACAGGATTTCGAAAACGCTGAAAGACAATTTGATAAGGTTATTAAGCTAAAGCCTTCTATTGGTGAAGTTAACATGGCTTATTTGAGCCTTGCCTCTGGTCAATTGAGTAAGTGTATCCGTCAGTGTGAGGCGATTCTTGAGACAAATCCAAGTGCAACAAAAATATATGATGTACTGGGGCTTGCATACATAAGGCGTGGCAGCTTCGAGGTTGGTATAGAACAATTTAAAAAGGGTATTGAAATAAACCCAAATTCGCCGGATACTCTTTTAAATCTTGCAAAGGCTTACATAATAACTGAAAAAAATGTAGAGGCAAGGAAAGCGCTGGAAAAAATAATTTCCATAGATCCAAACAGCTTACATGCGAGGACTGTATTGGCAAGTCTTTATGAGAAGGATGGTGATTTTGATACGGCGGCAAAGATTCACGAAAAGACATTGGAGATAAACCCTGATTATATTCAGGGTTATGCATTAGCCAGAATGTATTTCCTGCAGGGAAAGACAGACGAGTCGATTAATTTATACAATAAAGCACTTAAACTTCTTCCGGACAATGCCGTATTATACCTCTATCTTGCTATTGCGTATCAACAAAAAGGAAACTACGACACGTCTATCTCATACAGCAAGAAAGCAATCGAATTAGACCCTGAAATTCCTTCTTTTAAACTTGTCTTAACAAATAATTATGCAGCTAATGGTGAATATAGTAAAGCAAAGGAACAAATTGAATCAATCCCTTCATTTACCTTTGACCAGAAAAAAGCATATTTAGAATTATTGGATTTGTGCCAATTAAATCATGAAAAAGGGAAGCAAATTACGTTTGCACTGAATAAAGCAGTATTTGCAAGACAGAGTGGTCTTTTTGATTTGGCAATTAGCGAGTGCAAGAAAGCCATAGAGGTTTTCCCGGAAAATATAGTGCCTAAAGTAATCCTTGCTAATACTTACCTCAATACAAATCGAAATGAGGAGGCGATTGCAGTATATTCTGAAATCATAAAGGATAAACCGGAGTTTGCGTCATCTTATTATGATCTGGGCAGGGCGTATCTTTTGACAGATAAGCAGGATGAGGCAATCTCAATGTATCAGAATCTGATTGGTATAGATAATAAATCCATATCAGGGCGTTTAGCGCTGGCAGGGATACTTGTTAAACAGGGTGATGCGAAAAAAGCGGCAAAGATGATTGAGGATGTTATAGAACTCGATCCGGAAAATTTGGTAGCTCATAGTTTATTGGGTGAAGTGAGCCTTGCGGAGGATGATTATAAAAAAGCAGAATCAGAGTTTACGAAGATGATCGAATTAAGGAGTGATACTTTTGAAGGACATTTTAATCTGGCCAGGGTGAAATTCGCTCAAGGTAATTTTGATAAATGCATTGAACACTGTAAGAAAGCATTAGAAACCAGGCCTGTAGATGTGCGTATACTTAATATTTTGGGGACGGCTTATATGAGGAAGGGCCTGATAAATGACGCCATATTCGAATTCAACAAAATAATTGATATAAATTCCGATTATATTCCGGCATTTTTAAATCTTGCAGATATCAACATAGCTGTAAACAAACCTGATATAGCAGCGCTCCTTTATAAAGCTGCGTTGAAGGTTAATCCTGATGCAGTTGAAGCCCGTTTTGGGCTGGGAAACTCTTACACTTTAATGGGAAAGTACTCAGATTCCGTAACTGAATTCGAGTCAATAATAAAGAAATATCCAAACAACGTAAACGTCCATATCTCACTGGCAAGAAGCTATATGGCTTTGGACAATAATGTAAAAGCGCAGGAAGCGGCAATGAATGCCCTGAGCATAGAGACTGATAATCCAACGGCTCGTTCTGTACTGGCACAGATTTATGTAGGAAATGATGAAGTGCCACAGGCGATAAACCAATTGAAGCGAGTGTTGCCTGATAACTCAAAATTATTGAATGTATATGATCTGGGGATATTGTACATGGATGTTGAGGAGTATGATAACGCTATTTTAACATACAAACAGGGGGTAGAAAACTTTCCGGAAAATAGTATATTGTGGTGTAATTTAACCATAGTTTATCAAATGAACAAAGATTACAAGGGAGCTAAGGATGCTTGCATGAAGGATTTAAATATTCAG
>CAKKPF010000065.1 GCA_919901575.1 Candidatus Brocadiaceae bacterium | reverse complement strand
TCCATTTCCAAAAATGAATACCTTCTTCTGCTCATCTTTACAGAATTGGAGCGCTTTCTTAAGCTCTGACATGTCCCCCGGCTCCACAAATATTTCCGCTGCACCTCCTGTCCTGAAAGAAGTATATCTTTGCAGGGGCACATCATACCTGAATATTTCGTCAATAATTTCCGGACTACTAATCATGTTCATTTTCGAGGCTGTTTTTTAGACCATGAGCAGCTTTCCATATATCACCTGCGCCCAGGATCATAATAATATCATCTCTTTTCACACGTAAACGTAAGCTGTCTACAATCTCAGATATACTTTTAATACATTCAACATCACCGCCTCTCTCCTGTAATTCACGTTTAAGATCCAGCGAACTAACGGAAGCCCTTTCTATATCCGAATCTCTTGCAGCATAAATGTCAGCAATGATTACTTTGTCAGCGAGTGTGAGCGCCATAGCAAATTCTTTCAGAAAAAGTTTTGTGCGATTATGTTGATGTGGCTGAAACACGCACCAAATCCGTTGTGAAGGGTAGATCGACCTTGCAGTCTTCAATGTTGTCTTAATTTCTGTGGGATGATGGGCGAAATCATCAATAATTGTAATCCCATTCTTACTACAGATGGTTTGAAAACGTCTGCTTACACCATTAAATGATGCCAACGCTTTTTTTACAATTTCTCCATTTAATCCTATGTAATTACAAACAGATATTGCAGCAAGTGCATTTGACACATTGTGTAATCCCGGTGTCTTGAGACAGAAGTCACCAAAATACTTCCCTTCATTAAATACACCAAAATTACTTATCTCCTTGTCTGAATAGTATACGACAGCAAACCATTGTGCGCCAGATTCAAGATATGCTTTACTATAGGAATCATCAATCATTGGCAATCTGCCGGGGTAAGTTCGCAGGGTTGAAGTCTTTTGGACAGGAATCACCTTATTGAATAAGTCAGATGCCGTAGTAATTGAGTAGCTTTCAACCTTGCATTTCGCACCCTTAACAACCTTCCTTATATTTGTGTCATCATTATTTATAACAAGCAAACCATCTTCCGGAATTAAGGATACAAACTCTGTAAAAGCATCCGTTATTCCGTCGATATCTTTATAGTAATCCAGATGGTCTTCTTCGATATTAGTAATTACACCTATCTGAGGCGTCAGCTTCAGAAACGTCCTGTCATATTCACACGCCTCAGCAATAAAATAACTTCCTTTGCCGACACAAGAATTACCCCCGATCTCCGCAACATTACCTCCGATTACAAAACTGGGTTCATACCCGCTCTTCTTTAGTATTGTAGAAATCATTGCAGTTGTTGTAGTCTTGCCGTGTGTACCGCTCACGGCAATACCGCATTTCTTTTTCATTAAAGAACCTAAGAACTCAGAATATTTAACTACCCTTAATCCCAATGTCCTTGCCTTTCTAAGGTCAGGATTGTTTTCATTGATGGCGGCTGAAGTTATCACCAAGTTTGTTTCCGGATTAAGACCTTCGCCATCCTGTTTTGTGTTAATGCTGGCACCCAATTCACCAAGCTCCTGAGTTATCGGAGAACATTCCATATCTGAACCGGATACGATATAACCTTCATTTATCAAAATCTTAGCAATCGCACTCATGCCCGCGCCACCAATACCAATAAAGTAAATATATTTCCCATAGTCATTACCATAATCCTGGCATTGTTGATTATTTACTCCCGGATAATATTTTTGTGAAATAATGTTCATTTTTTCTGTATAGTTTATTGTGGGGTTTGACATAAGCTGGCGAAACTAACTAATTTTTTTTTAGTTTTCTTCGCTTCAAGAGTCTGACATATTTTATCTACAGCCTTTTCTGCCGCAAAAGGCTTGCTTAAGCCCCTGTTTATTTTCTTCATATTATCCAGCTTTTCATCGTTCAAAAGTAAATCTGATACTAATTCTGTAAGTCTTTCAGGCTTCAGTTCATCCTGCTTTATGATCAGGGCGCCTCCTATCCTGGCCAGTTCATAAGCATTCCAATATTGATGGTTATCAGTCGCATACGGGTAGGGTATAAAGATTGCCGGAATGCCTACTGCAGATATTTCTGCAATAGTATTTGCACCGGCACGACAAATAACCAGATCGGCCAATCTATAAGCAATACCTATTTCACTGGAAAATTCGGAAACAAAAGAACTTATCCCCAGATTATCATAAGCGTCTTTCGCCTCTTTGTATCCTTCTTTTCCGGTTAGATGGATTATTTGCAAACCCGGAATCAATGCCTTAAGCTTTGGAATACTTTGCAACAATACTTTATTTATAGCCTGGGCACCCTGACTGCCACCCATTACCAGCAATGTCTTGCCTTGAGAAACCAGACCAAATGGATTTTTGACAACCTCGGTTTCATTTCCTACAATACCATTCCGTATTGGTATGCCGGTAACACTGATAGAACCCGCCTTCCCGCCTGTACCTATTCGGGCAGGTTTAAACCTGTTTTTCGTACTTTCCCAATGGCACAGAATAGCATCCGCCCACCTTGACATTATTAAATTGGCTCTTCCGGGTATAACATTTTGTTCTATCAAGACAATGGGAACACCGATGACATACGCTGCGACCACAGGCAAAGCTGAACCATAACCTCCCAAACCAACGATTACGTCCGGTTTAATTCTTACAATATTAATCATGGAATGTATTATCCCGATTAAAGAAATAAAGATAAAGAGAGGCAAGCGGATAAACGATGTTAACTTACATGCCTCAATTTGTTTAAACTCATAGCCGCTCTTTCCTATGTACCCTGATTCGCCTTTTTTATTTGTACCAAAGAAGATTATGTGCGCACCGGGAAATCGGGACGATATTTCCTGTGCTATACTCAGGCCTGCCATTAAATGCCCACCCGTACCGCCACCAGCAAAAATAACTTTCAAGTAACAAAACTCCTATTATCCGCAACATGACATGCTGAATCGTCAGCATTTTCTGATTGCTTCGCAATATTTAAAAGAATTCCTACTCCCAGCAACGATAATAATATTGATGAACCTCCCGTACTGATAAATGGTAATGGAAGCCCTTTTGTAGGTATAGAACCGGTAACAACAGCAATATTTATAGCAGCCTGTAAGGCAATTGAAACCGTTATACCTAATGCAAGAAAGAAGCCAAATGCATCTGGTACCGCTTTACAGACCCTTATACCCTGCCATGCAAATAAAGCAAACATAATGATAATACATGTCGTTCCTATAAACCCAAATTCCTCACCTATTATCGAAAAGATGAAATCATTATCACTCATCGGCAGGAAGAACAATTTCTGACGACTCTCTCCCATCCCCAAACCCGTTATCCCCCCGGAACCAAGTGCAATCCATGATTGTATAATCTGGTAACCAATGCCCGTAGGGTCTTCCCAGGGATCAAGAAATGCGAGTAGCCTGTTGTGCTGATAAGTTGGAAACTTATGCATAATCTGATAAATATGAGGAATTGAAGCGATTATTGTGAAGATCACATAAATTATCCTGGTGCCTCCCGCCATTATCAGCATAAATGAGACCGCTGTTATAAACATAGACGTGCCAAAATCCGGTTCCTTTAAGATAAGCAGGGAAACAACACCTATTAATATAACCGGAACGACGAAACCCTTTGCGAAGGTTGCCATCTTTTCCCGGTTCTTTGCTATATAACCTGACATAAAGATAATCATCGCAAGTTTGGCAAACTCTGATGGCTGGTATCCAAAATAGCTGCCAAATCTTATCCATCTACTCGCACCATGAGAAACCTTTCCTATTTCGGGAATAAGCACTACAACCAAACCGGCAAGCGCAGCGATGAAGATCACCATACTGTATCTTTGCAAATAATGATAATCAGTTTTCAGCATGATCAACATACCTGTTATTGCAATGATTACCCACGCAATGTGCTTGAGGAAAGTAATGTTCATTGGATTCACATCTTCGGCTGCTTTTGCCGAACTGGTGCTGTATATTATAATTATCCCGATTACGAGTAAAGTTATAACAATATACATTATGACATTTGCCGGCTCTAAACTACGGATTGCGGTCCTGTTTAAACCTTCGGCCTGGTCTGTCTGTGTATCTTTGCCGTAGTTTGTATTAATTGCAGACAGGTTCTTAAAGACATTCATAATTTTAAAGTTATTAAGCTGCAAAGCGCCATTATTGCGGCGATTATAAAGAATCTCATTGTAATTTTTGTTTCCGGCCAGCCTTTAAATTGAAAATGATGATGAATGGGAGCACATAGAAACAGCCTCCTTCTAAACATCTTGAATACGACAACCTGTAATAAGACTGAAATAGCTTCTACAATAAATATACTGCCTATAAAAAAAATAAGGAGTTCCTGTTTCACAATAATAGCTATAATTCCAAGTATGCCTCCCAGTGGCAATGAACCCACGTCTCCCATAAATGTCTGTGCGGGATAGCAATTAAACCACATAAAACCCAATCCGGCGCCCACTAATGCAGAGCAGAAAATACTTAATTCACCAGCGCCTGATATATATGGAACATTTAAATATGCGCTAAAGTCAACCCGTCCCACGATATAGGTTATCAAAGTAAAGGCAAGACCGGCGATGACCGTACATCCAATCGCCAATCCATCAAGACCGTCAGTAATATTGACTGCATTGGACATTCCTACCAGGAAGAACATTACCATCAACACATAAAATGCCCCCAGGTCAGGCCTTGCTTCTTTGAAGAATGGTATTACAAGTTTTGTCCCCTCGTCAATATTCTGGAAATGAAAGTACAATACCAAACCAATTATTAATCCCAGGCCACATTGGAAGAGGAGTTTTGATGTACTGGTTAGCCCTGATGAATGACTTTGTGTCAGTTTTATATAATCATCAAAAAACCCAAGTATACCAAGCCAAACAGCCGTAAACAATACCATTAAGACATATATGTTAAAAATATTACACCAGAGCAAGGTAGAAATAATAATTGCAATTAATATGATGATACCACCCATTGTGGGTACGTCTTTTTTGTATTTGTGAAGATCTTTTAATTTTTCAGAATATGTTTTTGAAGTATCCTCCGAAACCTTGTACCTTCTAAGTATCTTTATTACCTGTCGTCCTATAAGCAAACTTATTAAAAAGGCAGTTATAGCAGCAAGGCCTGCTCTAAATGATATATATCTTATTAATTCAAACCCCTGAAAATAATCGTGAAGGGGATAAATCCATTTATAAAACAATTTTCTCTCCGGAACAGCTCAAAAACACTAATTTAATTAGTGTATGTGGTTTCAAATTAAACCCAGCAATGTCTTATTACTTTCTTTCTTCTTTAAAAAACAACTCTCTATTTGGTGCAAAACGTGCTCAAGCTTCATTTTTCTTTATCGTCTACAATTTAAATCTCTTTTAGAAGAGTTATCATCTATACTTCTATAAGCAATTTGAAGGTTTGAGCCAAACATTTCTCTTTGGCTCTCACGCCTGGTAAAAAGTTCATGAAGTTTCTTAAAGATGTTAGATATTTCTTTACTCACAAATGGAGAAGTTTTATAACCGGTTGGATAACTACCGGGCATTGTATCTTCGTATGACTTCCCTTGTGCATTCAGAAGATATCCAATGAATTCGTAATCTAGATTGTGTCGAGTATCTATATCTTGAGAAGTGTTTATATTCTTTGAATAAAATTCTATAAAATTTGCTGAATTGCAGAAATCTATTAATGATTGGTATACCTGCCAACTATCAGGCTTTGAGGTTAGATTGGCCAATCTACAAACTTCTGAATGTGTAATTGTAAATATTGGTTTCCTCAATTCGGTCTCTTCAACAATTTCCATTGGTACTATTCCATTCCAGTCTTTAGAGAAACCTTCTGCAATATATTGCTGGCCTGCCTTATCCATGAGCTGATACCATACATGTGCCCTGGCAATTCTACTTTCCTTGTCAATTACCCACCCCCATATAATCATAGCATTTCTTTGTTCTGAGGGAAGATGTGAGAAAAAAAGAAATACGGCATCCTCGCAATCACCCTTCTTTGATCTCCTGGTTTCAAAGGGAGTCTGCCAGATGTCAGTTTTAGCTTGTTCCGGAGTGTATTCTATATTAAAAGCTATATCCTTGTAAGCTTCATATATATATTTCCCATTGTCGAATGTTTGTTCACACCATTCTTTATACATAAAGTTGTCATGTAATTTCCCATTATTATCAGGGTATGGACACTCATCTGGTACCGGCCTGAAACCAGGTTTTGCAAAACTACCTGCACAATAATATTCAGATGTATCGGTTGTTCTCATCAGAGTTGCTTTATCCGCCCGGCCACCCGCCTGAACGAAGAAGTCGGGCAGGTGCTGTTCGCCTGCCAGTTCGCGCCCTCCCGTACGTACCACGTCGGTACGGGCTAATGGGTCAAATCGGTCATTACAAATCGTAAATGACAGATTATACAAGTTTAACATTATGAAGATATAAACCAGATTAGTAATTATTTTTAGCCTTTTTTCCATCATTTCCTTATCTTTCAAATAGGAATACTAAAAAAGGCGGAAGAATCAGGCTGCAACAGTAATACTTAATCTTTGTTTTTCTATTACCTTATAATATATTAGAATTGTTCGAGAGTGTTTTTTTAACTACCTCTCTGTCATCAAAAGGAATTATGGTATCTTTTATTATTTGATATTTTTCATGTCCTTTTCCGGCAATCAACACGAGATCACCACTTTTTGCCTCGGCAAGGGCTTCCTCTATTGCTTTCTTTCTATTTGTTTGAATATAAAATGTTCGTCCAGGCTTTATTCCTGACTTGATGTCTTCTATTATGCTTATTGGGTCCTCTGAACGCGGATTATCATTTGTTATCCAAAATATGTCCGAATTCTCATTAGCTACTTTCCCCATCATTGAACGCTTTTCTTTATCTCTATCACCCCCGCAACCAAAAACAAGGAGTATCCTGCCTTTTACCTGATTCTTAAGTGCATACAATACTGTTTCAAGAGCATTTGGCGTATGGGCATAGTCGACAACAACCCTAAATCCACGTTTGCAGGGTACGGCTTCCAATCTTCCCGGTATGACAGGTGCAGTTTCAATACCAGCTTTTATCACTTCCAGTTCAAAACCAAGTGAAATTGTACTGGCAACGGAGGCAAGTGTGTTATAAACATTATGTAAACCCATAAATGGTATTTTAATATCTATTTCTATCCCGGAATAATTTAACTTAATCATAGTATTACTTGTAGATTCTCTACATATCTCAGCTTTTATATCAGCATTATTTTTTATTCCATACCACAATATCTTTGCGCTTGTTTTATCAGCAAAATATTTACTAAATTCATCATCTGCATTTAATATTGCAAAAGAGTCTCTTGTTAAATTCTTAAATAACCCTATCTTGGCATCCAAATAATTTGTAATCGTTTTATGATAATCCATGTGTTCGGCGCTTATATTGGTGAAAACTGCGGTTTTAAAATTAATATCCTCAATCCTATGCTGAACGGTTGAGTGGGATGACACTTCCATAACTGCAAATTTCATCTTTGCATCCACCATTTCTGCGATGAGTCTTTGAAGCTCTACTGATTCTGGAGTTGTTTCCTGTGCAGGTATAATTTTTTTCCCTATTTGATAATTAATCGTACCGATTAACCCAGCCTCATATCCTGCTTTTTCAATTATAGACTTGATTAGAAATGCAGTAGTAGTCTTACCATTTGTTCCGGTTATTCCAACAACATTAATTTTTTGAGACGGATTGTTATAAAAACAGCAACTCAAATAGGAAAGCGCTTTTCTAGTGTTACGTACAATTATTTGAGGTATTTTTTGATCAAGACAGAATCTTTCCTCACTAACTACAGCTTGTGCACCACTTTCAAGAGATTTCTTAATGAAATTATGCCCGTCTGCCTTGTGTCCCTTAATTGCAACAAAAATATAACCAGGCCTTACCTTTCGGGAATCATTGGTAATACCCGTAATCTCAACATCACTAAAGTTGTATGTTTCCCCTGACTCTAAATGGTGAACCAACGTACTTAATTTCATTAAAACGTCATAATTGTTATGCTGAAATTTTTAAGGAAAGGTCATATTTTTGTATTCCCATATCATGTTGAGAAATGGATTCACACAGATGCCTTGTTTTATTTATTACTTCTATTTCTTCTGCATATTCGCTGTACAATCTTTCCCATATTTCACTATTTCCCCCTTTGGCCTTTTCTAGATCTTTTGTAGTAGCATATCTACACCAGGTCAAAAAATTATGTTTTTCCAGTTCTTTTTCTGTCATAATATTTTCCCCTTAAAAAAGTTTTAAAAAGTTATAAACGATACCCTACACTGACCCCAAATCTTGGGGCAGCATAGGGTATCAATACATCACCCACTGA
>CAKKPF010000064.1 GCA_919901575.1 Candidatus Brocadiaceae bacterium | reverse complement strand
CTACACTAAATTATTACAAGGAAAATGTCCAACTATTATAGACACAGAGGGCTTTGTTGGTTCTGGGCAGCATTGTGATAGGTTGTCAATGTTGGATGGGGGAAAAAGGAAATCGAATTGAAAAGCTAAACAGAAGGCTTCTTATCTTTCTCTCTATGATCCTGCTATTTGCAGCTACTATACATGTAGCTACAGCCTTATGTTCCAATGGTGACTTAAAGTTAAATACAATTAAAACAGAGATAATAGCTGCTGTTTTGATGTCTGCATTTTCTATTACACTTGTATTGCTTCACAAAGGTATAGAAAGATTCATGAAAGAGGATATCAGTTATGGTTGGAGTGAAGTCTTATTAGTTGCGTTCGTAACAACAGGAGGCATTTTTATGGTCGTAACAATTTATTTAATAATTCCTTAATATGTTTACTGAGAAAAATAGTAATAGTTACATATTGAAACGTTCTGTAACAGGCAATAATAAAGTATTGAACCCTGCCCCTAGTATCTTCAAACCAGAAGAAAGCAGAGCAAAGAATGAGATTATCCAAGAATTAACTCTCAAATTAACCAATAGAGACCGGATAATAAGAAAACAAGTTATATGTGAGCTTGGAAGGACTTTGCATGCGAAGGCATTAGGACCTCTTTGCAACATAGCATTGTTCGATAAGGATGAACAGGTAAGAACTGTTGCCATTTCCGTTATTGCTGATATTGTGAGAGCAAATCCCATAAAGATGCGGTCATTCATAAGAAAAACCTTTGTAATTCATAATGTATTAAATTCTTGTAATAAGTTTCTTACTCTTAAATATATCAACGCGTTGAAATGGTTTTTCTCAAGTATAAATCTGGACTATGAAGAAGAAGAAGCTATTGGTTTGAAAAGGACAATTTTGGGCAAGAGGGACACAGTTGTTTGTAACATAGAAATTCGTCAAGGTCTTAGTGACCTTAGTAATATAATATTATCCAGAGTAAAATGCAATAAAATGAAGCTGAATAACAGCCCTACCCCTAACTAAACCATACTCACCCGCCATACAAACCCGACTGTCGGATCTTGAAGTTAACTCAAGGGGCGCCTTGGGTGGCCGTCGGGTAGTCCTAGAATAGAAAGAATTGACCCCGATATGAAACAACACGATGATTATGCCAACACCACTGATGAAAACAATAAAGCTCTACCAAACCTTAATACATATCAAAAACTTCAAATAAAAACAAAAATACTTATAGGGGAAAATCCATTAATAAGTATATCAATCCTACGCGACATGACAGACAGGGAAGGATTTAGGATTACCTTTATACAATTTTGTTTTATGGCGTTTTTGCATTTCTTTTAAAGATTTTTCAATTTGAACCCAATCATATCTATTCTCCGATTCAATCTCTTTGCGAACTTTTCGAACTTCATCTACTATTTTATCTCTCATCTCTAACACTCCTCAATTAATTCTTCTGGAGTACATAAAATTGGACTCTTTATACCATTTTGATAATTTATTTCATCTATTATTTTTCTCGGACGTGCGCCTACAATATGTATAAAATTCCAACTCACCAAATAATCCATTCCATGTTGAACAGCTAAAGCTAAATGTAAAGCATCTAATCTAGATTTATCCGACAAATCAAGTGCGTCAAAATACACTTTCGCCAATTTTAGAACCTCAGAATTGATTTCTAAATAACCAAATCCCTCTACCGCTTTAATCCTCTTTTGAGCGGCATTTTGATCCCCGCGTGCAATCTCTTCATATACAATCTCTGAAATGTATGGAGTAAATCGACCTAATTGATTATCCCACCATTCCCTTGTAACTTGCTGATGACCAGCTGTAATTAAATCTCTACTTATTTGAGCAGTATAAAAACTTATCACTGTTGTCTCAAGATAACTTTTCGGCTTCATTTTACTCCTTTTTACGTAGATGATTTATATAGGTATTCGCACCGCCGCAGGCGGGGCGAACAAGTTATTATACAGTTTCTGGATAACATCACCATTGTAATGACATACAGATTGCTTTATGTGTAATTGGTTTTCTTTTCTTCTCATCCGTGATGCCGACATGTGCAGAATTTTACTACTACGAGCCGGATAAAGCCAACAATAAACCATTTCTCACTTTATCGCAATCCATTTCTTAGCCAAGTAGAGTGGGCAATGTCCACCACAAAACTACAAACTGAAATCTTCAATTCCATAATCCTCAGATTCCCGATCGTTGTCGGGAATGACAATAATGTCAATCCTTTGATTTCTCAATTCCTTAATCCTTGAATTCCTCATTTACATCTGCGCCAATCAGCGTCCAGGAATTTTTAGAAATCATGGCAAATTTAGATTTGACAGACTGTAATGATTGTTGTCTAATAACACTTATAGAATAAATTTATAATTTTTTATGGTGATGAAATGGATACAGCAGGTAATTTAGTAGAAAAGTTCAGGGATAAAAGGTTTAAGATTACACCGCAACGTATGGGGATATTTAAGATTCTTGAGGGTAATCCGGAGCATCCTTCTGCAGAAGATATTTTCGCCAAAATAAAGAAGATTTATCCTACCATATCTTTTACCACCGTTTACAAGACGCTTGATATTTTAGAAAAGATGGGAGAAGTCTTAAAGATTACTATAGATGAAGAAAGAAAGCACTACGACCCTAATACGGCCACCCACCATCATATCATATGTTTAGGATGCAGCAAAATCTCTGACATCGAGGGGGGCTACATAAACCCGACACTGCCGGATGGAATTCTAAATGAGTTTACGCCTTCCAGATATCACGTCTCTTTCTATGGTACTTGTAAAGATTGTTTAAACGAGCAATAAACAAGTCTGAATCGAGCTTGTATAATTTGTTTCATTTTAACAGAAAAAATAGTATAATTTGTAAATTTCAATACTACATGGATTGAATTTCACTTATAAAATTTGAAGGAGATATTATGGACTGGGGCACACATGTTGTTTTGGCTGCGAAGTTGTTGGAAAGTTGTTCTCTTGATAAAGGTGCAGCAATATATTCGGTAATACCTGTTATAGATAAGGAACCGCCGCATTTTCACAGGGTGTATGCGCATATATTGGAGAATCAACCGGATTTTCTTGATGTGGCAATGGAAGTCTTTAATGGCAGAGGGACAAGCGAACGCGACTTTTCTCTTTTAAATCGGAGAAAAGATGAAAAGATAAAGCAGTTCAATACCGAAATAGCAAAACTTCCTTCTGATGATTTTGAAGGCAAGAGAAGGTTAGAGAAGAAGATTTACGCCCATAGAAGGATTGTTGAAGAAACTCCCTGCTTTATAAATCATGCTGAAGATGCAGTGGATATTGTCGAGGATGAAAGTGTAAGTAAAATCAGTACGGATAAACTTAGCGCTGCAGTTAGTCTCTTGAGCCACACTTATTTTGATGTCTGGAATAATCCTGTACAGATTTTTCTTCCAGCTTGTTCACATTGTTCGGCTCAATGGGAATTCTGGAATAATGTGGACTATATGAAATTCAGGAGTGAGTTTTATAAAACTGAAAATATTATTCCTTTCAGGAAGGAAATAGCAAAAAGTAAGGTCTGGGATACGAAATTAAAACCGGAGGCTATGATAAAGGCAATGATAATTCGCATGGGAGAAATGGGGCAACCGGCAATCCCTTACGAAGTTGTTGACATGGGCCTGAGGGACATTATGAGATATTTGGATATAGATGATTATCAGAGGGCTGATGATGAGTTGGAATTCTGTCACAAACTGGAAAACGAGATTCGGGAGATCATCTATAAAGATTACCGACGCAAAAAGATTAAAAGCATTTAGAATTGAAAAAAGAAGTAGCCGCAACATTCAGGTTGCGTGATTTAAAAGGATTTCCTGGACAATAGTAATTACTTTGAAAGAAATGCGATTGAACGTAAATATAGTTGTGAAAACAGTTACGATTTAATTGGTTTAGTTCTGAAAATTATATTTGTTTAAGCGGCGCATACTCGTTGACATTAGAAAGGAGGGATAGAATATGGCTTTTCAAACGTTAAAGGAAATATTGGATAGGGCTATCCAGAATGAAGACGAAGCTAATCGATTTTATTCTCAAGCGGCAAATACAGTGAAGGACCCTTCGGCGAAGGAATTACTTAATGAATTTGCAAAAATTGAATTAAAACATAAAACTGTATTGCAGAATTTTGATTTAAGCAAGGTTGATGAAGAACACCATACCGTCAAAAAAGCACATGACCTTCACTTAAGTGATTACCTTCTTGATAAAAAAATTACTCCTGATTCATCTATTCAGGACATAATGATACACGCAATGAAGAGAGAACAAAAGGCATATCAATTTTTCAAAGACATGGCTAAGGTTGTGAGCAGCATTGAAGTAAAAAATCTTTTTGAAGATCTGGCGGCAGAAGAATTAGACCATAAAGGAAGGATCGAGACAGAATACGATGATGTAATTTATAAGGAGTTTTGATAAGTGGCGGGATACGTTATTATTGGAAATGGTGTCGCCGGTATAAAAGCGGCCGAGCAAATCAGGAAGTCTGATAGTGATAGTGAAATTACAATGGTAGGGGAGGAGAACTATCCATTTTATTACAGGCCTCAACTTCCTGGATATATCTGCGGTTCAGTCGATGAAGGAAAGTTATGGGGGAAAAAGAAGAGCTTTTATGCAGATAACGGCATTACTTTACTCCTCGGACAAAGCGTGATCAATGTAAATGACTGTAAAAATGAAGTTGTTTTAAGTGATAGAACAGTGATTAATTATGATTCGTTGCTTATTGCAACGGGTGGTTCTATCAAAAGCAGGGAATATCCGGGTAGTGATTTGAATGGCGGAATTGTTCAATTAAAGACGATAGATGATGCAAAAAACATAAAAGAAAGAATTAAGAAGGCAAAGAATGCCGTAGTAGTTGGCGAGGATTTCCTGACTTTATCACTGGTAGAGGCTTTGAATAAAAGCGGCATTGCAGTAACGTACTTGTTGCGAGGGGACAGTCTATGGCCTGATGTGATGGACAAGGATGCCTCTAAGGTTCTTGAGATTAAGCTGAGTGAGAAGGGTATAAAAATACAGCATGAAACTGATATAAAAGAAATTGTTATTAAAAATAAAGCCGTTCAGGGCGTTATTACCACAAATGATGTATTTATAGAATGTCAAATTGTTGGCGCTATAGATAAACTGAAACCCAATATAGGCTTTTTGGGTGATAGCGGTGTGAATGTCAGCGACGGTGTCCTGGTAGATAATAATATGCGTACTAATGTTGATAACATTTATGCGGCTGGAGATGTTGCTCAGTTGTCAAATGATAGGGGAAATGATATTCCAAAGATTAACATCAGATGGCTGAAGGCCTGGAAACAGGGACAGGTTGCAGGTTCAAATATGACTGGCAATGATGCCGAATATGATGATATCTCGTGCATTAGTTCAACACAAGTATGCGGGGTTGACCTGATTTCGATAGGGATTTCAAATCCGTTAAATGGTGGTTATAAAATAATGAGGGGTGATTATCCTCACCCAGAGATTGATGTTTACAAAAAACTGGTCTTAAAAGATAATAAGGTAGTCGGTGCCTTATTAGTCGGGAATGTGCTCGAGGCCGGAGCGATTACAAGGGTCATCAGAAACAAAACAAAATATTCTGAAATTGACGAGACTCTTTTGAAACAGATGTTTGACTTCAATTATCCAAGGAGTCCTTTTCGCGGGTTTCTGTGTCCGGTGTGTAAGCTTGAGCTTAATATTTCACCTGATGCGAAGGTTGGGGACAAAATAGTGTGCCCCGCCTGCGGTATCGAACTTAAGGTAACCGAACGGATGCTAGGACGGTAGATCATCAATTTCCTGGAGTGTTTCTAAAATTTTTTTCGTGTTAAACCTTCATGCCCTTTCAGGGCACCACGAAGGATGAAAATTGGATTCCTTGCGAAAGCAAGGTTACCTCCCTTTCGGGAGGAATCCAGGAATCTATTTTTGTGTTAAAGCGGTTGTTATATGAATAGCTGGAAATGTGCTGAATGTGGTTATCAACATGATGCGATGGAACCTCATGAAAAGTGTCCTTCATGCGGAAAGGAATGTGAATTTATAGATGTTACAAATTATATTCCTAAAATGGACAGGACAGGTAGAGAATGTATATGTAAGGTATGCGGGACTGAAGTCAGGGTCATAAGTGAGGGCGGCGGTTTCCTTAAATGTTGCGATCAGCTTATGGTGTTAAAGTAAATTTATAGATAGGAATATACATTCTGGACACAGACCCGCCAGAACAAGTCTTTCGGGCTGGTAGACGCAGATTTTAAGGATTTATGGTTCAATCAAAAATAAACTAAATTTAAAAAAGTTTTTATCTGTGCAAATCTGCGAAAATTTGCGTCCTATTTAGTTTAATAATATACCGATGGAGCAATGCAAAACGAGACAATGGAATCAATATTAAAGAAGGCGGCTGACAAAGAGAATGGCACTTACTTACTTTATAAAAATGCCGCAGACAATGCGCACGATGCTCAAACAAAGGCCGTCCTGATTAAATTTGCCGAAGAAGAACAAAAACATAAACAGGCATTGGAAGAATTCGATATAGGAGACTTAAAGGATCAGAAAATAGACATAACAGAGGACGAGCATCGGCAGGGGATAACAGAATTTCTGGTAGATACACATGAAGGCATCGGTGAGGATTCAGACTTTAAGGATGTCCTTGTTTATGCTGCTAAGAGAGAGAAAAAGGCTTTCGACTTCTACGATAGGATGTCTAAGAATGTGGATGATCCCGAATTGAAAAAACTTTTTATCTGGCTGGCGCATGAAGAATCGAAACACAAAGAGGATATCGAGGCTTTGTTCTGGGAGGTAATGTATCGCTGATAGACTATCATATACATACAAATTTGTGTGGCCATGCAGTAGGGGAAATGGCCGATTACGTTAAGGAGGCAATAGGCAGTGAACTTGATGAAATAGGGTTTAGTGACCATTTGCCTTTGAATGGTGATAGCGGGAAGGAACAGAACCTTTCAATGGCATTTGATGAACTCCCTGATTATGTAAATGAGGTTATTAACCTGCGTAAAGCATTTCCAGAGATTCGAATCAAGCTGGGAATAGAAGCCGACTATATTCCCGGCGCCGAGTCTTACACCAGAGAGCTTTTAACAAAATACCATTTTGATTATGTAATGGGTTCTGTGCATTATATTGGTGAGTGGGCTTTCGATCACCCGGGAGAACGTAAAAAGTGGGATAATAAGGATGTGGATTTAGTTTATAAGGAGTATTTTGAAATATTACGTAAATCAGCCCGGACTTCACTTTTTGACATAATCGGACATTGTGATCTCGTGAAGAAGTTTGGCAACCGACCAACTGGTGAACTCTCTAGGGATTTAGATGATACAGCGGAAGTTTTTAAAGAATGCGGAGTAGCTGTTGAGATAAATACCTCTGGACTGAGAAAACCAGTGAATGAAATCTATCCATCAAGTGAAATTCTTAAGGTGTATAAGAAATACGATATACCTATTGTTTTCGGTTCGGATGCCCATACTCCCGGGGATGTGGGTAGAGATTTTGATAAGGCGATATCACTTGCAAGGCTCGCTGGTTACGAGGAATTTGTAACCTTTGAGAATAGAAAGATGAAGCATCAAAAACTTGATACTTCGACGGCGCTCAAACCCCGCCTTTTCAAGGCGGGATAAAAAATCGCCGCTCAGTATCAACCCTGAGCAAACCCCGTCCTTGAGGTTGGGGAAAGTCGAAGGGTTGATTATAGTAAATCAATCTTTGCTAGAAAATGCCCTGAAAGATTAAATGATCAGATTGTGTGAATTCAGGCTCAATGCATTGCCAACGAGCGGGAAATTATTATGTACATTTTTCCTGATTTGTATGGGGATGGGTTATGTCTTTTCTCAGTTGAATGTTTTTTTTACATACAACAGGGCGGATGGGAAAGCCGGGTTGTCATTACAAGACATAATTGTGACTTTTTATGGGCAGCCTGGCGTGTTACTTATCGAGTCAAAACTCAAGGGTGCTATGAGGGAGCATCTCGATAATGAGAATGACAGGAACAGCCTGATTAATTGGGCAAAAGGGGGCGCTAGAAAAGAAAAGTTTAGCGAAATCAAAGGAATCATTATAAAGAATTGTCTGCGATGTCATACTGCCGGCGGAGAGTCGGCATTTGCACCATTTGATAAATTATCAACAGTCAGTGATATTTTTACAAGAATTAACTATGGAGTATCGGTATCCAGGCTTATAACGTTAAGCCATATCCATATGATCAGCATAGGTGTGATATTCACGTTAAGCGGAGTAATCTTTTTGTTTACACCAATTAATGAGAAGCTCAAAACAGCCTTGTTAATATTTCCTTTCGGTTCCCTGATGTTGGATATTTTCTCATGGTGGCTAACGAAATTAACACCTGTCTTTGCCATTACAGTACTTATTGGAGGTGTTTGTACGGTAGTTAGTTTCATTATACAGTTTGTAATTTCCTTACTAACAATGTGGACATCTTCCAGAAAATCTTTGCTTACTTGAATAACTAGTTTAGTATGTCAAAATGAATATACAAATAATTGTTGGGCTTTCCGTTATTTTTCAGTTGAAAGGAGTTTGATTTATGTCTAAAGACGATATGCTTGGGCCATACAGCGAAAAAGTGATGGATCATTTTATGAACCCTAGAAATATGGGTGAGATAAAGGATGCAGATGCTGTTGGGACGGTGGGAAATCCTGCTTGTGGTGATGTGATGAGGCTGTACTTGAAGGTAGAGGATGAAAAGATATTAGATGCAAAGTTCAAGACCTTTGGTTGTGGGGCTGCGATTGCGACAAGCAGCATGGCTACTGAAATGATTAAAGACAAGTCAGTAGAGGAGGCATCAAGAGTTACGAACGAAGCAGTTGCTGAAGCGCTGGACGGCTTACCCCCAAATAAGATGCATTGTTCTGTCCTGGCTCAGGAGGCTATAGAAGCTGCAATAAAGAATTACAGGGAGAAAAAGCAATAACAGGCGGTATCTGGTGTGATTTTATAAAGTATCTACTAATACAAAGATGTCTAAAAGCGCCTTCACATAAAATGCGGGGGCGTTTTTTTACTATCACAAGGGTATACCGCCTTTCACCTACTTATATCTTTTAAAGTATTGAGCCTGTCCCCTTTTATTTAATAATAACCCCGCCTCTTCGCCTCTTTCAGAATCTTCTGCACCCCGCCCATGGCTTTCTCAATCATGTTCTTATCGATATCACCAAAGATTACACAGTCAAATGATTTAAGTGCATTGTCCGCAGATTCAACAATTTCCTTCGCCAGCTTTTTATCCCTGATTATATAGATAAGTTTTGCTGTGGTTACTGAACGTATCACTTCTCCCGGCACCTCCGCCAATGTTCCCAGAAAGGCCCTTGAGGCACAATCAATATTAACAACCGACCGCCTCATTTCATCATCTTCCGCATCACTGCTATAATCGGTAATCAGTTTTTCTAGCCTCTCCGCGTGTGCAAGAGGGGACATTGCCATCCTTTCCTTAATAGCTTCAGACAGCCTGTATACAAGTTTTCTGATTTCGTTTGCCCCCAGAACAATTATAATGATAACCCCCAGAATGACGGGCAGATGGCTTCTCAGGCATATATCCTTTTGCGAATACACAAGCGGCCCCTTTATGCCTTCAAGGGGAACATCAATTCTTTTTAATAAACTATTGATTAATACAGGGATTGCAGGAGCGCTTACTTTCTGAGTTGCAACTGTTTTTTCGCCCTCTTCCTGTTTAACCTTTCCTTCACGATCAATACTATAAAGTACCGGCAGTGAAGGAATTTCAAAATTCTCTGACTTATCCGGCAGTTCATAGATTGAGAGTTCATATTCTACCGTTGTTTTTCTCAATTTCCCTTCCGTTTCCTCGATAATCCCGAAATTTATCAGCTTAAACGGATTAAGGTCAAGCCCTTCCATATTTTCTTTATGTATCTGCACATAATCCTCGTGCCAGATCGTAAGTTTATATTTGAGCCTGTCCCCAATATTAACTACATCTCTATCCAGCTCTGTCTCTACTATAATCGGGACCTTCTTTAATGCCATGGGAGATGTCTGCACATGTCCGGAGATCTTATTTGCTTCATCGTTATAAGGAATGGAGAATGCGGGTACAGTATACACCCCCTCTTCCGCATCATCAGGCAGAGAAAGGATGTAGGTTATTACACAGAAGTCGCTATCGTTATTAAATATCTGCCTCTCACCGATAGTTACCTTTTCTATCTTAAAGGGAGAAAGGTCAACCTCTTTAAATAGCTCCACATTTACACTGACGCCCAGTTTCCACAGCATCTGCAGGGTTAAATGTATCATTTTACCTGTGATAAACCGGTAGTTTTCTACAAACAGCCACAACTCAACCGCCTCACTCATCTCCGGTATCAAGGTATCGGTATCAGTCGGCTGGACAGATTCTCCATACTCCTGATGCTGCCTGTAACCAGAGTCCTGAGCTTTACAGGTATCCAGACTTAAAATAATTATAAGCGCACACAAACACGTTATCAATAAAACCCTTTTCATCTCTTTATCCTGCTTCTACGTCTTGCCCTCTTATCAAAAAAGTCTGACAATGCCTTTGTCCATTGCTCTTCATTCTGGCTGGTCATCAATGTAAGATAATCAAGATTAAGTTTACTAAACAAACCAAGATGTTGTGAATTCACCATAATACCTTTAGACAAATCCAGATACTTCACACCTCGTGTCTCAAGGTCCTTTACAGCCACAAAGCCCCTTGCCCCGGGAAGCGCCTCCTCCCTTATATCAGAAATAATAATGGGGATAACGTCATGTTTTCTCACAAGTGATTTCAGTGACATCTCATAATCAAACGGTGCAAAAAAATCTGATAACACAAACACAAGTGAAGGTGCAGAATGCATGTTGTTCAAATATTTAAAGGCACAATTGATATCAGTACATACGCCTTTAGTCTTATCATTCATTATGCTTTCGACTATCCTCATACCTTCTTTCTGGCCTGACAGAGGAGGAATGTATTTTTCGATCCTGTCAGTAAACGTGATGAAACTAACGAGATTACCGGCTTCTGTTGCGGATTGTACCAGGATGGAAATTATAGATGACTGAATATCTTCTTTAGTAAAACCTGCCGAACCAAACTTCTTTGACCCGCTTCTATCAATCAGGAAGAATATGTTGGTTCTTTTGTCCACCAGCTTCAGCCTGACATGCAAGACTCCTGTCCTTGTAGTAGTCTTCCAATCAATTGATCTGAACTCATCACCAGGTTGGTATTGTCTAAGCTCATCAAGCTCAATCCCCCTTGTTGCGTTCAAATAACTGGAGAAAGAACCTGCGAAGAGATTAGCCACCATTCTCTGTATATGTAATCTTATCTTGCTTCTCAATAACTTAGCCCTTCGGGCTTTTAAAACAAACCTCTAAATTTAAAATGGTTGCCAAAGGCTTAACTTAAAGCGTCTGCTTCCAGAATCGGCACCTTTTCCAATATAGTATCTATTATATCGTCCGGATCAATCCCCTGGGACTCCGCTTCATGCGTTAGAATTATTCTGTGCCTTAAGACAGGATAGGCCATTTTATGGATGTGTTCTGGCAGTATTATCTTACTCCCTGACAGAAAGGCACAAACACGCGCAGCCTTTGCCAGATAAATCGAAGCACGGGGAGAAGCGCCGTACATGACCATATTACTTATATATTCGTCGCCATCACCGTTCGGCCTTGTCGCCCTTACTATGCGAGTTGAATATTTCAGGATTTCAGATTCTTTATGCAAAGGAATCTTCTCTGTTATGAAATGTCTCAATGAAATTACTTCGTCAGGACGCAAGACTACATTAAGCTCAGGCTCTCTGTCACTGATCTGCCTCTCCGTAATCTCCCTTTCTTCTGTATAAGAGGGGTAAGTAACTCTGAGCTTAAACATAAACCTGTCAACCTCAGCTTCCGGCAGGAGATATGTTCCGGAAATTTCTATCGGGTTTTGAGTGGCGAGGACGGTGAATAACTTCTCCAGTTTAAATGTCTCTCTTCCTATCGTTACCTGCTTTTCCTGCATACTTTCCAGCAAAGCGCTCTGTACTTTTGCAGGCGCCCTGTTAATCTCATCTGCCAGAAGCAGATTAGTAAATATTGGCCCCTTCTGAACTGTGCTCTTTCTGGTTTCAGGATCGCACAATTCATATCCAGTAATGTCACCGGGTATCAGATCAGGCGTAAACTGAATCCTCTGAAATTTTGCGTCAATTGCCCTTGACAGGGTCTTAATAGTTATGGTCTTCCCCAGGCCGGGATAACCTTCCAAGAGAATGTGTCCATCAGAAAAGAGGGCAATGATAATAGCCTCAATCATTTCGTCCTGACCTACAATAACCTTCTCAATTTCCTTTTTAACACTCTCAAACTTCTCTTTTATATATTGAACATCCTCAAAGTCTTTTGTCTGAACTTCTTCAGTCACCTTAGATTTCTCCTAAATCATAAAACAAAAAAGAATAAAATGGAGATGTTGGGAGTAATTATATAAAAATTGGATTTAGTGTCAATCAAGATTAATTTAGTTCTTGACGGTACAGGATGCAGCGTTAGTATAACATACTTTTAAGAAAACTTTATTAATAAAGGATAATAAATATGACTAATGGAAGAATAGGGATAATTGGCGGGAGCGGTTTGTATAATATTGAAGGAATAACAGATGTTGAAAATATTAAAGTAGAAACCCCATTTGGGAAACCGTCTGATCAATTTATCACAGGAAATCTGGAAGGAAAAAGCGTTGTATTCCTCCCTCGTCATGGAAGACATCACAATGTATTACCGTCTGAACTGAATTTCCGTGCAAATATCTACGGCATGAAGAAACTGGGAGTGGAACGGATAATTGCCGTAAGTGCTGTGGGAAGTATGAAGGAAGAGATTAAACCTCTCGACATTGTCATTCCCGACCAGTTCCTGGACCGCACAAGTGGCAGAATAGGCACCTTCTTCGGCGGTGGGATCGTTGGACATGTAAGCCTCGCTGACCCGGTTTGTTCAGTCCTTGCCGAAATACTCCATAAAGCCGCAAAGAATGCCGGAGCCACAGTCCACAAGGGAGGCACTTATGTATGCATAGAAGGGCCCCAATTCTCAACCAGAGCCGAATCATTAACCTACCGCCAATGGGGCGTCAGCATTATCGGCATGACAAACTTACAGGAAGCCAAACTGGCTCGTGAAGCCGAGATATGCTACAGTACGCTCGCTCTTTCTACTGACTATGACTGCTGGCATGAAGGAGAGGAAGACGTTACTGCGGAAATAGTCCTTCAAAATATAATGAAAAACGTTGATATGGCGAAGGCCATCATCAAATATGCCATCCCAATGATTGAAGGTGAAAGAGGTTGCGGATGTGTTAATGCGGCAAGTAATGCCATTGTAACACAGAAGGAAAACATCCCGGACGTAGTGAAGGAACGGTTGAGAGTTATATTCGGAAAATATTTATAATGACTACAGTCAATTCCCCATAGTGTCTCGTCAACTTTCAAGTGTCGGATAGAGACGAGATAGTTTTATCCTGGC
>CAKKPF010000063.1 GCA_919901575.1 Candidatus Brocadiaceae bacterium | reverse complement strand
CTTCGTCAACCAACGAAAAAGAACACTGGATTAAACAGACACCTCTACTGAAATCTTTAATTATCTTTTCGCCGATGGCGCTTTCAAATTCTAATAGTTCCACTCTTTTCGTTGTTTCTGTCAGTTTGGAGTATATGGTGTGGAATAATGTAATAATTCCAATAAATGTGAGAAAGAAGATAAAGACAGTAACAAGTCTGAATTTCAGTGAAGATTGTGTAAAAGCCTCTATCAGCAGGCTTTTAAAGAAAGATGCTGCCGTGATTAATTTTCTGCCCCTGTGAGGCTCTCTAGCGAGATCCATGGAATCTGCCAGCATTTCTCTGAACGGCTTACATACATCTCCTTCCTCGGCTTTTATTCTGAAACGTACCCTTGGCCCATTATCACCAAATTCAATAAGATCACCATCATGAATAACACCCTCCTTTTTCAACCTGTTATTTACAAAGATACCTTTGGAACTGTCTAAATCCTTCAGGATATAATCACATTCTCTTAGATTTATTTCGGCATGAAGAGGCGAGGTATTCTTATCAACAAGCGGATTAAACCTTAAATTACATGAAGAGTCTGTTCCTATGCTGATCTTTGAATTTGTAAAAAACTCTGTCTTGCCTCTCTTGCTTCCGGATAGATGTACAAAGATGGCCTTCATTTGTCTTTATTATTAGCAAAATGGTTGTACACAATGTCAGCGAATCTATTCAGCCCTTTCATGTCCTTACCCAGCTTTGATATCTTGCTTTCCAGATCTTTCTTGTTTCTAAAGTTTTTCGAAACGTATTCCGCTACGAAAGTTTCTGCGGAAATAAAATTCAGGTCAGGGCCCTTGTCATCCTTGCTCTCTGATATCTTGTATGCGACCAGATCTGTAATTATCTTTAATGTAATATCTTTTTTACTGCTTATACTTCCTTTTACAGTATCAAAGTCCAGATGATCACTGGTTTTATAATATTTATATATTTTATCTGCAATGGCCTCTATTCCTTTTATTCCACCGTCTAATACTGTTAAGTTTTCGTGAAAAGCATCGAGAGTACTGTAATTATCTGAAATATATTCTGCCGTTATTCTCTCAGCCTTGATGATATTGTTTTCCGGCCCTCCATCATAAGGGCCCTTGGATATCTTAAGCGCCACAATGTCTGTTACTGGTTTTAATGTAACATCTTCAGCATTGCGGATCTTATTTATAATTGCTTCTACCTCCAGTTTGTTATTCATAGAGATTCATTATACTAACGCTTAAATATAAATCAACTGTGATATGTATAACTACATCTGATGTAATATTCAGGGATGTCAAACTTATTAATAGGATTTGATAGCGATAACGAATATCTCGGCAGAGATTCAGAATAATAATGGGGTTTGTGAAATGTTTCTTAAATAAAAAAAGGCTTCAGGGTTACATATGAACCCTGAAGCCTTGTAGTTTACTAATGTGAGATCAATGACCGCCGCCGCTAGCTGGACGTCCTGGAGCACCTAAATCAAATGTTACCTGTATAATTTCTCCCGGGTTAACTCTAACTTCTCTACTATCGGTATTGCCATGTGTATCAGCAACTGAAACTGTGTATATTCCCTTGTTTACCTGGAAAACTTTGTTTCCGTTGTGGCCTGTAGTATCAGAAGTATCTCCTACGCTAACGTCAGCATGTTCAATCGGTGAACCCATTGCTGTAACCTGAACTATGACCGTTGCAGGTGGCTCATCATAAGCAGTACTGACGTTGCCCACACAGAAGATTAATCCGGCAGCCATCAGTGATACAAAAGCAAATTTCAACTTATTTAACATTCCTCTCTCCTTTCAAAATTAAAAAATAAACAATCAAACTAAATTGCAGTGGACCTTTTATTGTGTAATAAAATAAAAAAAGTGGCTAATATCACCCCCTCTCTTCTTGAGATGTCTTGTTAGCCTCAAAAGTAATATTTTAAGTTCACGTAAGTTTACGGATTATACATTAAAACATATTCACGTCAAGAGATTTTCTGTTTTTATTGGCTGAAAATTGCTAACTGT
Source organism: Candidatus Brocadiaceae bacterium (assembly GCA_919901575.1). GTDB lineage: Bacteria > Planctomycetota > Brocadiia > Brocadiales > Scalinduaceae > Scalindua. Next base: position 21,304 of record CAKKPF010000063.1, on the reverse strand, counting down.
TTGTGGATAATTGTGGATATTTTTGTTTTCTTTCATTATTCAATGATGTAGTATGAACGTGAGACTGTAAACGTAGCCATAATCATTTAAAATAAAACTACTTATGCCAAATTACTATCTAAAAACCCCCTGATTTAGTTGTTAAAAATAAAAATGACAGAAGATATTAGTTTTTTCAAACAAAAAAGAGATTTTTTAAAGAATTACGAACCTTTTTCCTTATTGTCTAACAATCTTTTAAAAAAGATTGTTTCAAAGCTTCAGGTTCAACATTATAGGGTCGGTCAAACAATATGCGAAAGAGGGCAGAAGGGTAATTGTTTGTTTATAATTCATATCGGTTCTGTAGTAGAAACTTTAACTGATAGCAGCGGAGAAGAAATCACTGTAGCGGTTCTTAGAGCAGGGGGCTGCTTTGGGACGATCTCCCTGCTAACTGACGAGCCATACCTTGCAACCATAAAAGTAAAAGAAGATGTTGAACTCCTTGTACTTTACAAAAATGATATCCAAGAACTGATTCAAAAAAATCCTGTCTTGAGCGTTTATCTTAGTAGAGTTATCTCTATGAGAATGAAAACGTTCTTTGATTTTTTTGAGAAGGAAAAGATTAAGATAGTTGAGGATCTTGAAGATAAGATTGAGAAAGAGAGAAAATTAGACGTAATAAATAGAGTAACCCAGCTTTTTCATCTGGATGAAGACATCAGTAAGATTTTATCAATGGTTGTTAAAGAAGTTAATGAAGAAATGAAGGCGGATGCCTGCTCGATATTCTTACTTGATTCAGTCTCTAATAATTTAATATTAGAAGCGGCTGTAGGGTTTGATAGTAAGTCAATAAAGAAAATAAAAATGCGATTAGACGAAGGTATCACTGGATGGGTAGTCAGGTACAGCGAACCAGCGGCGCTTGAAGATGTACACACCGACCCAAGGGTAAAATTCTTTTCTGAAGTCCATGAAGAGCGTTTGTCATCATTACTATCAGTGCCATTAGGCACTAAAAAAGATTTAATTGGCGCAATTAACATCCAGACTGTGGATCGAAGGAAGTATACATATGAAGATATCAGGGGATTGACGATACTTGCAAACCACATCGCCCTTGCCATTGCGCACGCACGCCTTAAAAAAAGGATACAGATTACAGAAAGAGAGAGTGGTAAAAAGGACTCTAAAAGTTTAGGTTTCGTAGGCAAAGGCAAATATATCGATAAAATAAATGCCTTCGTTAACGCTATGGCTTTAATTGACGAACCGGTATTAATAAACGGTGAAGATGGGACAGGCAAGATACCGATGTCAAAAATCATTCATTATAAAGGTAAACGTTCCAAAGGGCCTTTTGTAGACGTTGATTGTAGAGACATTGACAATGATTCATGGGGGGAAGAGCTTTTTGGGTATGAAAAGAGCACTTATGTAATATGTTGCGATGATGCAATGGGGAAAGATAAACAAGAAATTTCCTCTCTTGGTAAAGGTGTTGAGATAGAGGATGTTGCGACGCGTTTGGGATATCTTGAACTGGCTGATTCAGGGACGATTTTTTTGGATCATGTGGATAGTTTAAATCAAGCGAATCAAATCAAATTATTAAATTATATACAGGAAGGAAAATTTAATCGCGTCAATGGAAGTGATCATGTTTTTTCAAATGCCAGGATTGTGGCATCTGTGTCTGACAGTATCGCCTCATCTGTTGAGCAAGGCAAGTTTGACAAGAATCTTTATAATATCTTAGGTAAAAATTTCTATCAGTTAAAGGCTCTTAGAAATCAGAAACGCAGTATCCCAATGCTTACAAAACACTTACTGGAGAAGTTCAGCGGGGAATTACACAAAGATGTGAAAAATGTGTCTGACGATGCAATGGGACGATTGATGAGCTATGATTGGCCTGGAAATGTAATTGAGCTTGAGAACGTTATAAGGCGAGCCGTTTACCTTGCAAAAGGTAATACTGTAACGTCTGAACAGATAATCTTTGGGATACCAAGGGAAGAGAAGAAATGGTCCTTTAATATTCTTTCAGTAAATGCAATTAAAGGATTCTTAGAAAGTAAATATTATCCACAAGGAATTCAAATCCTTAGCTTTGCATTGCTCACAATGATACTTTGTATGTTATTCATGGGAAACAAAGATGGTCTCTTGAATTTTGCAAATGTATTTTTGTGGTCTACCGGATTATTTGGTATGTACTTAATTACCCTGATATCCGGAAGGTCTTTGTGTGGAGTCTGTCCTTTTGCTGCGGCAGGCGATTGGATACAACGTTTAAAATGTTTTAATCTTCAAATTCCAGATGTATTTGCTGTATACGGGAGATATATCACTATTGGGATGATCTTCTTAATATTCTGGCTGGAAGGTGTGACCATAATGCCGCGGTCGTCAATACTGACGGCATTTTTGCTTATATCTATTCTTTCCGGCGCGGTTATTTCCGGCCTTCTCTATGAAAGGAGAGTATGGTGTAGATATGTTTGCCCGCTTGGCGGTTTGCTAGGAATTTATTCTCTTTCATCATTAACTTCATTAAAGGCAAATAGAAGTGTATGTCTGAATCAATGTGAGACTCAAGATTGTTATCTGGGGACAAGGTTAATAAAAGGCTGCCCGATGTTTTTGCATCCTTATGGATTGGAAAGTAATAAAGACTGTGTTTTGTGTATGAATTGTTATAAGAATTGTGGTCACAGTTCAATAAAAGTCAATATTCAGGCGCCCGGAAGTGACATAGCCGAATTGTCTGATAGATCCTTAGCTGATTCATTCCTTTCGTTATCATTATTAGGTATGCTTTTAGTAGAGTACAGAAGCCTTCTTAGTATAGATTCAGGGTTATTTCAATCTTTATACAACCTCACTGGAATCAATCAAACTGTACTTTATACACTAATATTTATCTTTGTGTCTGCAATGCCATTTGTTTTGATTGGGCTTCTTGATTATGTATGCAGCGGGTTCTCGTTTGACAATGCGAAAAAAAGAATTGTTGATTTCGGATTTGCAGCTATTCCACTTGCGCTTATGGGGCATCTTGCTTTTTATTGGGATAAACTTAAGGCAAATTTCTGGAGATTATTGGAGATAACCAATGTTTATAAATCAAATAGAATAGCAAGCGAAGGCCTGATTACGAATCAAATCGGTGGCATATCAGCGCTTGAACTATTATTTATTCTTGCAGGGTTTATTGGAAGTATTTATGTCTTTTATATTATTTCAAAGAAGACCAGCCATATTTTAACAAAATCCACTATTGCATGTTACTTTACTGTTTTTGCTGTCTTTGCCCTTATGTACATAGCTATATTATAGTTTATCAAGGTTCTTATCAAACTGGGCTGAATTGTTCGCCGCCACGGCATTATTTTATCTTTTTAATTGCATCCTTAATCATATCCTTAGAGGGGTAACCGGATTCCTTGCCATCAATATTATATAATCGACTTCTTAAACCATAATCTTTAATGTCTGCGATATTAGTTTCTATATCTGCGCCGTTAATTCGCACCGTGGGAGAACCGGTAAAATGTAATTGCCGTGCATCTTCTGCCGTCTCAATCAGGATTAAACTTATTTCTGCATCAATATCCTCCTCAACAATAACTTCCTTAATATACTCCGCCGTTGTTAAAACACCGGGACAACCCTCAATAAACAAAATTCCTATTTTGGCTACCCTTCTTGGAATTTGTGTTATCGTAACCAGTATTTCACCATTATTGTCCTTGAATCCTTCTCCATATTTGCCGATTAAATCATCATTCATGGTTAAATATAAATAATCCCCTTCCTCTTCAGGTCTGATATAATCCGAACCGGACAGCCCCATTGGAATAATCCGGCCTTCACCTGTTTTGCCAAGCAGCATGCCTATATCCTCTCCCGGTAAAGCGTAACTTTCTAAAGCAGGCACAGGTATTCCATCTGCATTATGGCCTTCAGGAAACATTGCGATATTAAAGCTCCAGTAATCATCATCCTTTACGTGCCACTTAATAGTATGATCCCTCTTCAAGATTATATCCGTTCTTTGCCATGCTTCATTTGCGTGAACTACAACAACTTCCGCAAGGATACCTTCAGGGTTATTTATTAAAAATATTGAAGACGCCAGGATTGCAAAGGCGATAGTATTTAATAATTTTTTCATGTTAATTTAAGGTAAAAGCCTTTATAAATCTTTTAAAAGCTTGTTTGCGGAGGATTTTTCAATTGTATCATTAAACGTTTGCAGCGTTTCCGACAAGGTCTTTAGTTCCTTAGTCTGCGCAACTGGTATGTTATTGGCTCCCCTTTGTTCCAAAGCATCAATGACATATTTTATGGTAAGCACATCAATAGTACGGGCTGGTTGATATGCAAACTCTTTATACTCTTTAGTCCTGGTTTCGGCAGCAATGCCACACTCAACTAATTCGTAGAGTATCTGGTGTACCAGACGAATGGGTATTTCCAGGGTATATGAAATCTGGGTTGCGGTTAATGGTTTATGTCCGTTAGAAAAATTCTTTATTAGTAGATGGGCGGTTTGTAAAGAGAGTAGTTTCTTGAAGGAAGAACTTACACGTGAGCAATCAGGCTCGAACTCATACGTATCTATATTCTGAATTGCAAAAGAGATTTCCGCCCCAAAAAGAACTATCAGCCAGCTAATCTGCAGCCATATCAAAAACAGTGGCAAGGCGGCAAAACTTCCATAAATAGCATTATAGTGCGCTACCCCAATCTGAAAATGGATATATCCCCATTGTACAGCTTGATAAGCTGTTCCGGCAATCACACCTGCTATAAGGCCGGATTTAAGAGAGACCTTCGTGTTGGGCATAAAGATATAAATAAATGTGAAAACCCCGCAGAGGATGCAATAAGGTATTAATTTTAGTGAGAAAAATATTATGGGGCTAAAAAATCCTAATAATGCGAACTGCTCGGTTATGAGAGTTATCTGAGTAACTATGAACACAGTAATACCACTTGCCATAATTATAAGAATAGGACAAATAAGCATTATAGAGATGTAATCAGATATTTTCCTTGCTGTGCTTCGTGGTTCTTTTATTCCCCAGATATCGTTGAATGAATGTTCGATGTTGCTTAATAATTTTATTACTATCAAGAAAAGAATCGCCACACCTATGCCGGCTATCATTCCCCCTTTGGTTTCCTCAAGAAGTGAACGGGCAAAGCCTGTAACCTGTATGAACACTTCTTCCTGTCCTGGAAATTTTTCCAGGAGTTGTTTTTCAAGAGATTTATCAGCGCCAAAGCCCTTTGCAATACCAAACGCCAGAGCAACTACGGGAACAATTGAGAGCAAAGAGTAGAAGGTGAGAGCCGATGCCCTTAAGCTGCATTTATCCTCATAAAATCCGCGAAATGCCAAAAGAACAACCCTTAGTTGTTTAATGAAAAATATTTTCTTGCGGGGATGGTCTTTTAAGCGAATCCTCCATATATCGGTTTTTATGAAATTGATAATCCTTGATAGTATAATTGTCATATTCTACTAATCGTTTAATTTTTTTGCTGTGTTAAAATGTTATAAACTCAATATTCACATGGATATACTATAATATGGTGCAACATGTTGTCAACCGTTATAATTGGTTATTGAGGAATGGAAAGTGGGAATGTAAACTTGCAATATTTATAATTTCAGAAAGGAGTGGATGAAAATGAAGAGCTATCGTAAAGAGCTATGGTTTAATGTGACCAAAAGGAGAGAGTTTATAAACATTACTCCACAGGTCAACACCTGCCTCAAAGAGAGCGGTGTTCAGGAAGGCCTTGTTCTCGTCAATGCCATGCACATCACTGCATCTGTCTTTATAAATGATGATGAGTCCGGCCTTCATCAGGATTATGAGGAATGGCTGGAGAAGCTGGCGCCCCATGAGCCAATCTCGCAGTACCGTCATAACGATACCGGCGAGGATAATGGCGATGCTCATCTCAAGAGACAGGTGATGGGACGCGAGGTCGTAGTTGCGATAACTGAAGGCAAGCTGGACTTCGGCCCCTGGGAACAGATATTCTACGGAGAGTTTGACGGCAGACGGAGGAAGAGAGTGTTGATGAAAATTATTGGTGAATAGGAAGAAATTTTGCGTTATGTGGAATTAAATTATCGAGAGAGATATTATGAATAAACCTGTAAAATTGTCGGATATTATAGATGCAATTGAAATAAGGGCTTAGGGTCAAACCTTCATTATTCAATAACTAATTACTCCCTTAACACTTCAATTTCTTTCTTAAAACTTTCATCTCTTTTTATCTTGGCTTCTACAGCCTTTAACGCCTCACTTACTGTGAGCCCCTTTATCCCGAAACATCTCCCAACTTCTACATTCCTCTCATTGCTCAATTGAAATATGAAGGTTTGACCCTGCTCCCTGCAAGCCGGCGCCTATGGGCTATTGCCCCGCCCCGGTTGCTTCGTCGAGAGCAGCCTTTAGCTTCTTAGCCCACTCTTTAAAGGTAGACTCCACCTGCGCCCAGCGCGTCCATACCCCGGTGACATCCATCATGCTTCCCCGGCTACTCATTATTAGTTCTGACAATATTTCATTGTTCTGGGAATCCAGGAACTGTACCTCTATCGCTGCTTCACCCACATCCACGGGCATAAAAAGCACCGCTGTTGTAATTACATTTAATGCCCCACTGACTGGTTTAAGATGGGTCAGCGCTGCCCTGATACGCAGCACGTCAGTGCCTGGCTTATCCACTACCGGATACACATCCTGCATCTCCTTTATGACTGTCTGGCGCAGGTGGTTGGCCAGATTATCTATTTCTTCCTGCGTCATTTTCCGCTCTGCCTTAGATTGGTCTATCCTTGTCTCTACAGGATCTAAGATCAGCTTCCTGTATTTGTGCCATTGAATACCTTTCATTTCCCACCACTGCGCCTCTTTATCTACAGGGTCTTGCCGCAATTTACCGTAATTACTCAAGAACCCTGAGGGCGCCACCTTCGGAGGTGTACACCCCGAAATGAGTACCAGAGCCACTAACGTAATGCCTGCCAAACCGAAAACTATTGGATATAAACACCTTTTTTGCTTAAGCATTGCTACCTCCCTTCTCTAAAAATTCACATTGTAAACGTATAATGGACAAGAGTCCATGTACATTTACTTTTATTCCAGATAACCACTTGCGAAAGATGGTAAAATTATTTCATTTGTAGGGTATATACACTTTTTATTTTTATAATAATCGCTATAATTAACCATATTTACCAGATTTTAGGCTAAAGCGGGAGAAAGCAAGGACATGTTCCTCTCTGTCGAGAGGATTCCAGTATTGGATTTCCGCCAGGGTGGACATGGACGCCTCTCAAAAGAGAGGACTGCCGTCAGACAACAAAATTACTTTGAAACCTGTCCATACTCAACAATCGCATCATACCGGTAACCGCTTCCAAAGTCTTTGTCAGAGAATAAAACCCCCTTTACTGTAACGGTGTCTCCAACTGATGGAAGATCCATTGTTGTTACGACTATATCATTAGTGCCTGTTTGAGGGTCTCCTGTACCGTCTTGAATATGCAGCCAGTTTTTGTTCATGATTTGGGCCGTAACCTTGACCACTTCTCCCCTGAGAATTATATCCTTATTATCAAGTTCAGTCCTTTTTTCAAAAAGTTCGGCAACCGTGTATGCGTTTTCCCCTGTAGCTTTTTCAGACTTTATGTTTGCTTTAGGAGCAGGTTCGGCTCCTTTGCTGCCTAAAGTCTTTTTTTGAGTGTCTGCATTCCCGTGGGCGCTGCCCTGACCGGCAACAGACCCTTCTTGTGAGATCATGCCCTCGGAAAAGATAATTGTTTCAAATGTACGGTTAAGGGATTTGCTCTGGAAATCAATCATTTCAAAACCCGGCGCAAGGACTATTTCCTGTCCAACGGTAACCTTACCTTCAGGAATTGCGACCCAGAACATCTTTGCCTTGGTTTGAAGGAGGATATAAGTGTATCCGCCGCTGTTCATGGTCTCCGCCACTTTACCCACATGCGGTTCCTGTGCCAGAGCTTGAGAACCGGCTCCGGCATGTTCCTCCTCATTCGACAGAGAGTATTGTGAAGCGTAAGTACAATTAACAGAGATGGTTGCTGCAAGCATCAAAATAAAAGACAAAATAGCTACTTGTTTAATCATTTTAATACACCTTTCTTAATAATGTTTGTTGCCGTAAAAGGGAGAGGAAAACGAAGGTTATAGATTGAACTATTGTTTCTTCATTATTCTTATCAAATTTTCTATGTGAGACCTGAACTCAACACTACTCTTCATCTTTTCTTTTACCTTGTTTATAGCAAAAATAGCTGTCGTATGTCTTTTGTTTCCAAAATACCGCCCTATTTCCTGATATGAAGATTCTGTAAGTACTTTTGCAAGATACATACAAATTTGACGGGCAATAGCAACATTTTTTGACTTGTTCCCGGACTGAATGTCGTTACGAGGCACGTCATAGTGCTTAATTACAACGTCCTCTATATCCTTTAGTGTAACACTCTTTCTGTTATTGTACAGTTCACTCAGGGCTTCAGAAGCCAATTGTAAATCGATCTTTACCTTATTTATGTTTGCATAAGCCTGCACCGTAGTTATTGCGCTTTCCATTGATCTCACGCTGTCATTGAACTTTTCAGAAATAAATTCCAGAACGTTGTCAGGAATTTTCTTTCTTACATTCACAACCTTAGACCGTAAAATCTGTAATGCGGTGTTGAGACCAGGCTGTTCAATCTTTGCAATCATTCCTGACATAAACCTGCTGACAAGACTCTCCTTAAGCTGATTCATCAATCTGGGATGTGCGTCGCTTGCAAATACTATTCTTTTAGATAAACTATGCAACGTATTGAACGTATGAATGAATTCTTCCTGAACTCCATTTTTGTTGGCAAGAAAATGAACGTCATCCACAAGAAATATATCAACACCTCTATACTTTTTCCTGAATGATTCAAGTCTGCCGCCTTTCAGAGAATACACAAACTCATTTGTCCAGTTCTCGGCAGGCATGTAAACGGCGCTTATGGCATTTGATTCAGCCTTTAACCGATTCCAGATACCCTGAAGAAGGTGTGTTTTGCCTACTCCAATGGATCCATGCACAAAAAGTGTATTAAATGCTACCGGCCCGGGTTTTGAAATCTCAAGAGCTGCGGCATAAGCCAATCTATTACAACCACCAACAACATAATTTTCTAACAATAATGTTCTTTTACTTATAAAATCACTTTGTTGGTCCAATGGTTTTTCAGATTTTATCAAATCAGCCACTTTTTTGTGGCAGATTTGAGAATTTTTATAGTTTTCTACAAGGAGATTTATTGAAGGAGTTATTCCGGTTATGTTTTTTATTGAATCTATTATCAGTGGCTCAAAATTGTCACTAATCTTTGTTTGGACGAATTGGTTCGGTACGCCTATGCTCAAAGATTCATTGTCGAAGGAAATCAGGCGGGTATTTTTAAACCATAAATTATATTGTCGTATGCCAATCTTAGTCTGAATTTCATCAAGAATATTTCCCCAGAGATTTGAAGATTCTTTTGTTGTAGAATGGTTCATGAGAGGTGAGAATTAACTGAACAGAACAAATTTCGAATAAAAAACTGCCTAATGTTTTTAAAGAAAAACTACAAATTAATATTCGATTTCTTAATCTTATTAATGTTCTTTATGTCGGGATATTAGCAAAATACATTTTAGTGTCAAATTAAAAAGTTATGTTTTGCTTAATTTTTTTTTGGCATCTAATTTTGAAATTCATAAGACTATTGGTAGCAACAAGATTGAACTTCAAGACACAAAGAAAATACTTTTTAAAAAAAAATTTTAAAAATATCTTTTCTGAAATACCTTTCATGTTTGAAATAATTTTTCAAGCGATATTTGTATGCACACAAACGTTGTCCTTGTAAGCTCTTAATACATCAATGTTTACACATGCCAGGCAATGGCCTGCGAACTGCCTCTCCATAAACTTTTTATAGTTTCAGATTGTGGATAACTTGTGGATAACTTGTGGATTTTCACAAAAGCTATTATTTTGCAACCTGACGATTTATTTGTCTTCAAGAAGCAATATATAAATCAAGAATCTAACCTGAGAGTAAAAGATACTTGCGCTTTCTACTAAAAACGCTTGAACGTTTTTAAGTAAAAAGTAATAACAATGTGACTAAAAAACAGTCTGTTTCTTTCTATATAATAAATTCTGTTGACACACTTGAATCTTGCTTATTGTGGAAAACCCATTTATTACATTCAAAGTGCAACATGTTTTTTCGTTTTTACTTTACATATTCAAATAGTTATTTTACCATTGATATCAAATAGCAATTTTTGACTTACAAAATTAAGTAATATTATGCCAAAAGATTTAGTAAAACCAAAACGGCAATGTCCTGGTGACGGTTACGAAATCAGCATATCTATTTGTAAAGGCAGACAAAGGGTACATTATCCAAAATGTCCTGTGTGCCACTATAGAAATGAAACTGTTAATACATCATCAGCATTGACAGAGGAAGACACGGAAGAAACCAATTTAAAAACCAGCAACGTAAGGAAGACGATACAATTGTCCTCAAATCAAGATAAGTCAATTAATCTCAAAATATTTAAAAGTTATGACATACGAGGCGTGTATCCTGAACAAATAAACGAATATACATCTGAAAAAATAGGGATGGCAACAGTACAATTCTTAAAAAGTGTAAACAAGGATGTTGAAAACATAGTCGTAGCCAGAGACATCAGGCTTTCATCAGATTCATTAGCCGGATCTTTAATGAAAGGTATTGTAAAAGCTGGAGTTAATGTCATTGATATAGGAGAAGTATCTACAGATGCTACCTACTTTGCAGTAGGATATTATAACTATGATGCCGGCATTATGGTCACTGCATCACATAATCCGTCAAATTACAATGGATTCAAATTATGCCATGAAAAAGCTATGCCCATCAGCTTTGACACAGGCTTGTCAACAATATCAGAATTGGCGCTTCAAACCGGAGTACCGGTTTCTGAACAATTTGGTAAAATTATAAAAAAAGAGATACTTAATGATTATAAAAAATATATTCTTAATTTCGCCAATAACATTAGGCCCTTAAAGATCGTAATCGACGCCGGGAATGGAATGGCAGGGAAAATGATTCCCATTGTCTTTAAAGGACTGCCTTGTGAAATCATTCCGTTATTTTTCAAACTTGACGGCACCTTTCCAAATCACGAACCAAACCCTTTAGAGAGCAAGAACTTACGGGATTTACAAAAAAAAGTCCGCGAAACCAGAAGTCATCTTGGGGTTGCGTTTGATGGTGATGCAGATAGATGCGTCTTTGTGGATGAAAATGGCCAGGAAATAGGAGGTGACATAATTACGGCCGTAATTGCAAAAGAACTCTTGCAAAAGGAAAAGGGGGCTACAATTATATATGATCTGAGATCCAGCCGGATACTGCCTGAAGAAATCAGGAAAGCAGGTGGCATTCCTTACCGGGAAAGAGTTGGGCATTCTCACATAAAGGCTACTATGAGAGAAAAGAATGCCATTTTCGGCGGTGAGATCTCCGGACACTACTATTTCAGAGAGAATTACTTTGCCGACTCAGGAATAATTGCCCTGATAGAAGTACTAAATATTCTTAGCAGCAGAAATGTGCCAATGTCAAATCTGATCGCCCCGCTTAAGAGATACTCTTCAACTGGTGAAATTAATTTTAAGGTTGCTGACAAGGATAAAAAGATTGAACAGATTGCTAAGCGCTTTAAAGACGGCAAGATAGATTTTCTGGATGGAATTACGGTTGAATATAAAGATTGGTGGTTTAATGTAAGAAAATCTAACACTGAGCCGTTACTCAGATTGAACCTGGAAGGTAATACAGAACTGATAATGGCACAAAGGAGAAAACAAGTGATAGATATTATTGAAAGAGAAGAATAAATAAGCCTTCGGCGACTTTAATTTTTATGCGGTAGGAGTCCGCCAAGGCGGACGACCCTACACAACGGTGTGCGAGCCTCTGTCGCCAACGGGTGTTGGCTCCTACCAAACTTTTAAATTCCTAAACATGAACTTAGGGTTCAGATCATGCCATAGGCAGATCTGCCTTCGGTACGACTGCCCGCCAGAAAGACGTGTCGGGCTGGCAAGCCTGAACCAACAATAGATCATACGTGATATTGGGCAATTATTACTCCTTCATTTTGTTGTCAGTGTTGGAAGTTCCACGTTTAATTTTGACAATTCCTCCAGGGTAAACTTATCCTTCAGGTTAAGTATCTCAACCCCGACAACTTTTCCAGTCTTGCCATAATCTACAACAACACCATTTGCAACCTCTTCACTTCCTTCTATTTTATCCTCGCTTAATCTGAAATAAAGTGCATCGCTTTCAAGATCAACCTTTATCCTCATTTTAGCCTCCTGTCAAAATACATAGTTATTACCGTAAAAGGTTTACTCCCTATAACCACAACTCTCAAAACTTTCTTACCTATCCGTTTAAATGCAAACCATGTGTCGCCCTCACCTTTGTCTTTCCATTCTGGTTTATTTACGATTTCTTCAACCATTTCTTTTCGGAATCCCCTCTCGACAAGCATATCCTCAGCGTGTTTTGTAAATTTTATATCTTTCTTTCTAATCTTTCCATTAGCCATTTCACGCCCTTGGATGAAACTTCTGGTGTATGGATTTAAGGTATTTCCTGTCTATGTGTGTGTAAATCTGCGTGGTAGAGATGTTAGAGTGTCCAAGCATCTCCTGAACTGAACGCAAATCCGCCCCGCCTTCCAGCAGATGAGTCGCAAATGAATGTCTTAATGTGTGTGGAGAAATATTTGATCGAATCCCTGCCTTAATGGCATACTTTTTCACTATGCTCCAGATATTTTCACGTCTCAATTTCTTGCCTGTCCTGGACAAGAACAGTAAAGGCTCATCGGCTTCTATCTTCACAAGAAAAGGACGCACCTCCTGCAAGTACCTTCTAATAGATTTTGAAGCCTCAGCGCCCATGGGTACAATACGTTGCTTGGAACCCTTCCCCTGACACCTGATATAACCATAATCAAAGTTTATCCAGATGACTTTTATGGATGCAACCTCGGAAACCCTGGCTCCTGTTGCGTACATAAGCTCTAATATCGCCTTATCACGCATACCGAGTTTATCATTGCAATCCGGCGCCTGTAATATTTCCTCAACAGCTTTATAATGAAGCACTTCCGGCAGATGTTTCTGAAGTTTGAGTGTATTAACAGATGACATCGGATTTACAGAAATCTTACCCTCCATAATCATGTACTTATATAACATCTTTATGGTTACGAGACTCCTTGAGATTGAATTCTCCGAAAGCCCTCTCTGTTTCTCCTTTTCTATAAAATTTACTATCATTTTTGCGCGTAAGTCCTGAAACCGCTTAATGCCTTCGCCCTGCAAATAATTTGAAAAATTCCGCAGATCGCCCTTGTACCCCTTTATAGTATTCTCGGAAAGGCCGCATTCAACGATTAGATAATTCACAAATGATTCGACAAGCGCCTCATCTATCATGTTCAACGATAAATGCGAGGTTTGCAATGTTTTCGACATATATTTCGTTAACCTTTTTAACTAACAAGAGCCTGTTATTCTTTATCTTTTCATCCTCTACATTTACAAAGACCTTATCAAAGAAATCATGAACCGGCTTTGCAAATACATCATTATATGCAATCGACAGTTCCTCATACTTTCCCTGCGGAACGTATTGAACCAATCTTTCGTTTTCTTTCTTATAGACAGCCCATAATGCACGTTCCTCTTCTTCTTTTAATAATTCTTCATTAACCTCACCATGGATCGTACAATTCTTCCCTATATTGAATGTCCTCTCTACGACCGCTACAAGATTTTGCCAGATTGGGGTTTTGGAAATCCTGGTTACGACTTCCAATCTACAAATAAAATCCGATATATTATAAAAACCTGACTTCATTACTGATTCTACGATATCGTAGCGATAACCCCTTTCGAGATATATGTTATATATCCTGTCCTTAAAGAAATCCATTATCTGTCCATAAACCTTATTACTTTCAGGACTAACGTCTGTTAAGTTCGATAATGATTTCTCAAACACCTTTTTTAAAGAGACACCAAGTTCTTTAGTCTCCAGGATGCGTATTATTCCCTGTGATTGCCTTCTCAGCGCATAAGGGTCTTGAGAACCGGTAGGGATCAAACCTGCCGAAAAACAACTTGCAATAATATCAAACTTATCTGCCAGGCTGAGCACAGTGCCTATTTCCGTCTCCGGCAGCACATCATCAGCATGCCTCGGTAAATAATGTTCCGCTATCGACCTTGCAACCTCTTCATCCTCACCTTGTACCAGGGCATATTCACGTCCCATAATGCCCTGAAGTTTTGGAAATTCTCCAACCATTTCAGTCAATAAGTCGGTCTTGCACAACATGGCAGCACGTTTGACCAACTCCAGCCTGTCAGGAGAAAAATTCAACCTTTCTGCTATAAAATATGCCAGATTGCCAATTCTCTCTTCTCTATTTAGATAGCTTCCTATATCTTCGTGAAAAACAAGGCTTTCCAAACCCTTAACCCTTTCGTGAAGGGATATTTTCTTATCCTCGTCCCAGAAAAAATTTGCATCAGCAAGTCTTGCCCGCAAAACACGTTCATTCCCTTTTCTGATAATTTCTCCATCACCGGAATCCCTGTCTGTAATTACAATAAATTCAGGTAACAACTTACCATCCTTGTTCTTAACAGGAAAATATCTTTGATGATCCTTCATCGCAGTCTCAATAACTTCTGATGGAATTGCCAGGTAACTTTTATCAAAGCTGCACTTTACAGCGCCTGGAAATTCAACAAGATTTGTCACCTCTTCAAGCAGCGCTTCATCATCCAGAGCAGTGCCGTAAACATAAAGGATAGAATTTATCGCTTTCCTTATTATCTCCCGCCTTTCGTCTATCTCTACTATTACGTTCTCATTCTTTAATATCTCTTTGTAGATATCATAATCTGCATCCTGAATATCAATAACCTTTTTAGAAAGAAACTGATGGCCGCTTGTTTTACGATCAGCCTTTATGCCATTTAATTCCAGATTAATAACCTCTTTATCAAACAGCGCCAAAATAGTGCGTATGGGCCGTGCAAAATACAATTTATCTGCCTTCCATCTCATAGATTTTGGAAAGGCAATTGACGTTATGATAGAGGTTAACATTTCCGGCAGGAGGTCAAATATCCTCCGCCCTTCTATCTCTTTTATGGCGAAACAATATTTTCCCCTGGATGTGTCTACAACCTTCATATCTTCGGCTTTAACTCCCTGTGAACTTGCAAAACCAATAGCCGCTTTAGTCGGTTTCCCACTTTCATCAAAGGCAACCTTTGCCGCGGGGCCCTTTACCTCCTGTACAATATCTTCCTGCCTTTGTGGTAATCCGCTTGCAAATAATACCAGACGCCTTGGCGTGCCGGTGGTATGTATACTATCGAAACTTAAACGGTTCTTTTTAACCTGCTCAGCAAACAATTCTTCCATTTGTTTGAGGGCAGGCGCTATATAACCGGCCGGAATCTCTTCAGTTCCTATTTCTAATAAAAGATTGGACATGTTATTCCTTTTTCGATTCATAAACTTTAGCCTTGCCTACTATATTAACGGCGCTGGCGGGACGTATTTCACCACCCTGACTGGCAGGTGTCGGGCCAAAGAATATGCAGAAGGCCTTTCCTGTCGGCCAGTAACCCAAATCGCCCTTTTCAAATCTTCCACATTCTATTAAGCGGATACGTATTGTTTACAACTATCCCTTTTTACACCCCTAGCATGTTCTATTGTAATATAGTAAAACATATTCAATTGGATATTGCTATCAATGAGTTCCAGGGCAGGAACAATTCAAGCTTATAAATATGGGCCCACTAGGACTCGAACCTAGGACACGCGGATTATGAGTCCGCTGCTCTAACCGACTGAGCTATGGGCCCCGAAATGATCTGTGAAGTGATCAAGTACTCTATTTCACTGTATAGTTATGAAGTAGGGTGGGTTAAGCGGTAGCGAACCCACCTTCATTATTTGTTTGTGCGATTCAATCTCTTTCCAGTGGATTCGGCCTATCGACCTTAATCTACCTACTCCATAAATTAATTTGTAAAGCCATGTGCTAATTACGGTGGCGCAGTCCGTCTTGGACTAACGCCCACTATATGTGCGCAAGACAACGAGAAGGAGTTTATCAACTTTTCGGTTTGGTTTCAAGCGTTTTGTTTCACTCCGATTAGAGTTAAAAAAACAAGAAAAGCGTACGGTGACTAATTCAAGCGTTCTTTATAAATCCAATTTACACAGAAGAAAATAAATATTGCATATACCCTTGACATTAACAGTATTTTCTACTATTGTGAAAAATAATTAAATATTTATTCAAAATGAAAATATTTTAGAGAATTAAGCCTGGATTATGAAAAATTAGGCATAAACATACACATACAATTGCCTTGATAAAGATATTGCCTGGTGTATTTAAGAGGTTTAAGCATAATGAATTAGAAAGGTTTTAAGGCCAATAAACCTGCCCGAACCTGCCCGAATAGTTCAGGCGGGTGCGACCAGGTCTCTTATGCGATACCAGAAACAGACATAACCCACATAATAATTTATGCATTTAAGGATATTAAAGAATACGACTCATATTTCAGGAAAAATTTGAAAGAATTTGGAGATTATGTAGAAATAAAACATACCTTTGTTTTTCATCCGGAAATATAATAAAATCATCATCCGGGCTTATGTTTTTAGATGTGCCGGGCAATATTGGTATATCCTTTAAGTATGTTGAATTATTAAAGAAAGGGGGCGCAATAAATATTATGATTAGTGTAAATCAACTTCTGAAAGATAAGCAGGGCAAGATCTTGACAGTTACACCAGATGATACTTTATTTAAAGCATTGAAAGTTATGGCCGACAACAATGTTGGAGCGCTGGTTGTAGTCAAAGGAGAAAAAGTTGTAGGAATTTTCTCAGAACGGGATTTTGTGCGAAATGCCGTTATCGATAAGAAGCTTTCGATGGATCTGACAGTAAAGGAATTAATGTCAACTAAAGTGTGTTATGTGCGTCCGGAACAAACTATAGAAGAATGTATGGTGTTGATGACAGAGAAGCGGACTCGTCATTTACCGGTGATAGAAGATGAGAAACTGATTGGTATTGTAAGCATTGGAGATGTATTAAAAAACACCATATCTGAAAAAGAGTTCAAGATCCAAAACCTTGAGAATTATATTTCAGGTGGGCTTTAGAAAACATAATGAGAAACTGTCTGAAGAGATAGAGTATCATAAAAAGCTAATGAACAACTGGCGCTTTGCCCGGATTGCAAATGCGTACTCTTCCCCGCCTGAACTACCCGCCTGAACTATTCGGGCAGGCTCAGCGAAGATGACCAGATGTGAAATGGGTAAGTCTGACTGCTAAGCAATCTCAACTTTAATAAAAGAATGACAAGCATTTTATATTTAGGTATTATGTTATTTTTCGTTGGGGCTGTTATTCCCCTTATATCCGTCCGGAAAACAAAAAACTATGCATATATTCTTCCAACTACAGGAGCTGTAACCCTTGCAATATTTGGCGCATATTTGCTTTTCACTCCACCAGTAAACATTTCTTCAATCTCAATTACACCTGTCCTTGAATTTGTATTTCGCGGGGATGCCATTTCAGGATTCTTCATATTCGTTATATCCATTCTTACATTTTCAGTATCGATCTATTCTATTGGATATACAAAAAGTCTTGCCAACAAAGGCGTTATGGGATTCCTTTTCAGCATATTCATTTTAAGTATGTATGCAGTTGTTTTGTCGGGAAATATTATTACGTTTCTCATATCGTGGGAGACCATGTCCGTTGTTTCTTACTTTCTTGTAACATTTGACAGGGAAGAAAAATCGGCAAGGGCAGGCCTTATATATGCTGTAATGACACATGTTGGAACAGCTTTTATAATCGCTCTTTTTCTGATACTTTACAAATACACAGGGTATACGGACTTTTCAGACATTAAGACGGCTGTAAAAGACCTCCCTGATGCAATAAAGACGGTTGTATTTGTCTTTGCCGTCATTGGATTCGGCACAAAGGCCGGCATTATACCCCTCCATACGTGGCTGCCTGAAGCCCATCCCGCCGCCCCGTCTAATATATCAGCATTAATGTCAGGTGTTATGATAAAAACGGGAATATACGGAATCTTGAGGATTGCGGTAGATGTACTGGGAATAGGTCCTGAGTGGTGGGGTATTGCCATACTAGTAATAGGAGCAGTGTCATCTGTGCTTGGAATTTTATATGCCCTGATGGAGCATGATATAAAGAGGCTTCTTGCCTATTGCAGTGTGGAAAATATTGGAATTATCTTACTCGGCATCGGAGCCTCAATGGTACTTGCAAGTAATGGTTTGTATAAACTTTCTGCCATAGCCATGACGGCCGGGCTTTATCATACACTCAACCATGCCATATTTAAAGGCCTGCTCTTCCTCGGCGCAGGCTCTGTTGTTCATTCTACACATACAAAGAATATGGAAGATATGGGAGGATTGATTAAGCTGATGCCGTATACGGCAATCTTCTTTTTAATTGGTTCGATTTCCATTTGCGCCCTTCCGTTTTTTAACGGTTTTGTAAGTGAATGGCTTACATACCAATCCCTGCTTTTTGGATTTAAATCTGTATCTGTCACAGCAAAGGTAGTAGCTCCTATGGGTGGAGCGGCGCTGGCATTTACGGGAGCGCTGGCAATTGCCTGTTTTGTGAAGGTATTCGGGATTTCCTTTCTGGGGATGCCCAGGAGTGATCACGCTGAAAGCGCAAAGGAGTCATCTCCATCAATGATAGCAGGAATGGCTATACTCGCCTTGCTCTGCCTCGTGTTTGGTATATTCCCGGATTCCACGATAAAACTTTTTTCTCCTGCCGTTCTTAGTCTTACGGGCGCTGAATATATGTCATCAGGAAAGAACATTCTATATATAAGCGAAATCGCATCAGGTCTGTCGCCTTTGGCAATACTTGTTGCGATGCTTGCCATATTTTTCGCAGCCGTTGTTTTGATTCGCGTTGTTGGTGGAAAAAGGAAGATAACATACGGCGATTCCTGGGACTGTGGAATACCGTCTCTGACACCAAGGATGCAGTATACGGCAACGGCATTCACAAAACCTATAAGGATAATATTTAAGAAAATATATCGTCCCAGACAGGATGTGAAGATATCGTATACATTAAAGCCTCTCTTAGTAAAATCCATAAAATATAGCAGTGAGATTACGCCGTTTTTCGACAGGTATTTCTATAAGCCTGTCGCAAATTTTATCCATAGTATCGCTGGAAAAGTAAAGTATCTCCAATCTGGCGCCCTGCACCTTTACCTTGGATACATACTTGCAACCCTTATATTGCTCCTTGTATTCATGAGTTAAAAATGGAAAATCTGCAATTTATCATAATCATAATATTTTCCCCGTTGATTCAGGGGATTATAAGGAAATTTAAGGCTGGCTTACAGGGCAGAGTTGGCGCCGGTATACTACAGCCATATTATGATATTATAAGACTTTTAAAGAAAGAAATGGTTTTATCCACTGTTACATCATGGATATTTAAGATCACGCCGTATATCGTATTTATCTCCACTATAGTTGCTGCCATGATGGTTCCCGTAATAACTACAAAAATAACTACAAAATCGTCTTTCAGCATAATGGGCGATGTCATAGCATTGATTTACATATTTGCGCTGGGGAAATGCTTTATGGCGCTGGCTGCCCTTGATGCAGGAACTGCCTTTGGAGGGGAGGGGAGCAGTCGGGAGATGATAGTTTCAATACTCGTTGAGCCTATGATCATGCTCTGCATCTTTACTACGGCAATAGCTGCAGGTTCGACAAATCTGGCAAGGATAGCTGAACAAGGTTACATTTTTACACCATCTCATGTATTAGCCTTATTCGCGTTCATGGTGGCAGTTGTAGCCGATACCGGCAGGATTCCTGTGGATAACCCTGACACACACCTTGAGCTTACTATGATTCATGAGGGAATGCTCCTTGAATATTCTGGCAAATATCTTGCGCTTATGGAATGGTCTCACTATATGAAACAGATGCTTTTATTTACCCTTGCTGTTGACATGTTTTTTCCTGTAGGAATCGCCCATAATATTGAACCGTCAAGTCTTATCGTATCGTCAGGTGTTTATTCATTAAAGATACTTTTCATGGCAGGCATGATGGCAATAATAGAGTCAACGAGGGCAAAGATGAGGTTTTTCCAGCTTCCTTCACTACTTGGCGGCTCCTTCGTCCTGGCAGTGCTGTCACTCTTAACCTTTATAATGATAGGGAAATAGATGAAAAACTGGATCGATTTGCTTTATGTGATAGATTTTATATCCGTCGGTATACTTCTTTCGGCTGTTGTTCTGAACACACTAAAACGTCTTGAATCCTGCATAAAGGCATATATATTCAATTCGTGGCTCCTCTCAATCTTAGTATTTTTTGTGGCAATAAAGACAGGCAATCTGCACCTTTATATAGCCGCTTTCCTGACATTGGCAACAAAGGGAATCTTGATACCCATGTTCTTAAGCAAAATAGTCCGTCAGATGAAGGTAACTCGCACGGTAGAACCATATTTAAGCAATTCATTGTCCCTGACTATATCAGGGATTCTAGTGACAATTGTTTACACTTCACTGAGAGAAGGTATCCTTGTTACTGGTTTTTCGGTTCATGTCCTTAAGATATCTATTGCAGTGGCATTAATAGGGTTATTTATTATGATTACCAGAAGAAAAGCAATAACTCAGGTTTTGGGTCTTTTATTTATGGAAAATGGATTATTTCTTGCGGGTTTTTCACTTACCTTTGGAATGCCTATAATTATAGAGCTTGGAATTTTATTCGACATGCTTATGGGTGTGATAATTTTAGGTGTCTTTATTGTGCAGATCAGACGTAATTTTTCTTCTGTTGATCTTGACAGTTTAACGACATTGAAGGGATAAGGATGATAGGTATATTACTTCTCATACCACTTATTACGGCTGTACTCTGCTATTTCTCAAATAACAGAAGAGTGATTGAGTACATTAACCTGACCGGCGCTGCGATTATAGCCGTTGCGTCAATATTTCCCATATCGGCTTCACTG
>CAKKPF010000062.1 GCA_919901575.1 Candidatus Brocadiaceae bacterium | reverse complement strand
AAAATATGTATAAGATTTTTGAACCTTTTTTTTCTACTAAGTCTCCGGGGAAAGGTACAGGTCTGGGACTATCTATTTGTTATAGTATTATAGAAGAACATAAGGGAAAGATATTGGTTTGTAGTAATGGAGTCGGCAAGGGTACGACCTTTACGATTTTTCTGCCTTCTGACACTAAGGCGTCAGGATGATAAGTTACAAAATCTTAGTGGCAGAGAGTGGTATACTAAAGAGCGGAATGTCGTACCTGTCGCCTGAGGCGACCCTTGGAGTAGCTCCAGATCCGACTCGGTCGGGAGGCAGACTCGCCTCGGCGAGGATTCACCCTGTGGAATTGAACTATACTTATCCAATGAATAAATGCTCGCTAATTTGCAAATTGAACTTATTATGGAATCACAATACTTAAATTCTACAGGGCAGGCTAGTTTGTCTGTGTATTGTGTAAAAATAATGAGGGCTGATATTGATGAGCCTAGACATTCACAAATTATTGCAGCCATTAAATATTATTACACCCCAAACCACATCTCGCCAGTAATATCTCTGTGTATCCTGATGTTTATGCTTCCTTGAGCAATGTACCCAAACATTTCACTAAAGTTCTCTATTGCAAATTCAAGAAACTCAGGGTCGTCAATTTCATCCATTAATATTTCCTGCATCTTAAAGCAGGTATTACAATCCATCTCCTCTATATCAATACTTTCCATGCATTCAACCAATTTATCTATGCAATTCAGTGAGATTTGATGGAAGCATTTTTTTTCTTTATGTTTGAGCCATTCGGGATTGGTTATCATTTTTTCTTTGATTTTGGTAATTACTTGAGTATTATAACCATAGTATTATACACTCAACAAATCCTATCCCATAGAGCAAAATCAGAAAGGATGATAATATGCAGGCCAAAGAAAAATATTCTGACAGAAGGCGTAATAAAAGAAGGCATGATCTAAGCCCAGATCCTGCATTTGAAATTTCGTTACCCGATCAGAACAGAAGGCATGGTGACAGAAGGTGTGATCAAAGAAGGCGTAATATGAGACTAAATCTTCCTTTCGAAGTTTTGTTACCCGATCAGGATGGTAAAACAATGAACGTTAGTGCGAGTGGAGTTTATTTCGAAGTGAAAACAAATGATATGGAGGCATTTTCTCCGGGGACAATAATCCCTCTGCAAATAAATACAGTTACTAACACGCCCGGATCTCGAGAAAGAAAGCTTAAACTTAGCGGAAGCGGAACAGTTATCAGGAATTGCATAATTGAAAACCCAGATCATGTTAGTAGCTTGCGCGTAGCTTTGGAATTCACGGAAAAACTTAATATTGTATTAAATCACGATTAATATTTAGAGTATCGTCACACAAACATAAAACCTAAGAAAAACCAGGGGGTGACAAATGCTCCTATTAGCAAGAAGGCAAGGTGAGTGTTTAAATACTTAGTAAATATTGGTGCATGTTATGTAGCATCAACGTCTTAGTTGTAGTTACGAAATTTATTACATTATGAAAACCAAACATAAGCTTCTTTTTGTGGATGATGACGAAACGTTCAGCAAGGTTATGAAGAAGGAGTTATCCCGGATGGGGTACTCTGTAATTTGTGCCAGCAGAGGCGAGACTGCTATCAGAGAATTAAAGAAGCGCA
>CAKKPF010000061.1 GCA_919901575.1 Candidatus Brocadiaceae bacterium | reverse complement strand
AGAAATTTTCCAGGGCGTCTTCCAAAGCCCGCATGGTGTTTACGTCGAGATCGTTCGTGGGTTCGTCTAACAGGATCACATTGGCGCCTTCTTTCAAGTAAGTATCGGCAAGAGTTATTGATTCCTCATTGAGAAAAACATATTCAATGCTGCCGTCAGGAACACTATTCAAAACTTCTTTCACGTTTTCCGGCGCTCCTTCAAGTTCAAATAACACTAGGTCAGAAATTACAATTCTTTTCTTTCCTGATGTGAATTCCTCGAATAATGGCCTGAATACGCCTTAAATTCATCATCAAGACAACCACCGATTACAGATGTGTCCACATAGATGCGAGGTTTAACCATTTTTTCTGTCCTTATAAATATTATGGCACATGTCGCCTAGCGGTTTGAGTGCTTGAGAAGGGCGTAGCCTTTGGGTGATTAACCTCAAACTCTCTGTTAGCTGCAGTTGAGGGCCACTTTTTAAATCTAATCTCTTCTCTCTTCTACCCAACAATGACCGTTCGTGACATTCAAAATTAATGTTGGGTTTCGTTTTACTCAACCCAACCTACTTGACTAGGGTAATTATGCAATAATTTCCCATTTTCCCTTTATTTCTCTGTGTTCTCTGCGCCCTCTGCGGTGAACTGTTACAAAGAAAGATACAAGAATCATTCGTAGAAATGGCGCTCAATAATCCAGATGAAACCGTTCCGGGTCACAAAGGCCGTACTGTTTATCATAAAATTATCAAGGGCAAACTGCTTCGGGTAGTGACAAGAGGGGATACGGTTATTACTGCATACCATACGAGTAAAATCAAAAAATACACAAAAGGAGAGTAGTCACATGAAGACAAAATATTCAAAGGAAGACGATGTGCAAGACCTGTGGCTGGCTAAAATTTACTAAGAAAACAATAGACATTATATGCATGAACTGGTAATACTATGCGTAAGGAGGAGGCAATGAGAACTACAATGGATTTACCGGAGAAATTAGTACAAGAAGCAATGAAAGCTGCCCATGTCAAGACAAATGTAATCGTTCTTGCCCTGAAAGAATTGATCAGAAGGTCAAAGATTTCTGATTTAAAAAAATTCAAGGGAAAAGTTGATCTGGATGTGTTCAGGGAACGTTAACGCAGGTTCTTACAGATACGTCTATGTGGATCGATTATTTCAGAAGCGGCATAAAATCAAGTGAAATGCTTAAAATCCGGTATTAGCGGGATTGGGATACCTGATTTGATTATCGCTCAAAACTCAAAACAAAATAATTGTAAAATTTACTCTTTAGACAGCCACTTTCTGGAGTTGCAAAAGATTGTGGGAATCAAAAACTATGGACACTGATTCAATCCTGTCTAACAATTATCCCTCTTTCAGCCAGATAATCCTTTACCTCAGAGACTTCATATTCCTTAAAATGAAATATAGAGGCGGCTAATGCGGCGTCTGCCTTACCCTTTGTAAATACATCATAAAAGTGCTCAAGCTTTCCTGCACCGCCGGAAGCTATAACGGGTATTTCCAGATTCTCGGAAATTGATCTTGTAAGTTCCAGATCAAATCCATCCCTGGTTCCATCACAGTCCATACTCGTAAGGAGTATTTCACCTGCGCCTCTTGACTCTACTTCCCTTGCCCATTCAATAGCGTCTTTGCCGGTAGGGGTGCGTCCTCCGTTTATAAACACCTCCCATCCATCTCCTTTCCTTTTGGCATCGATGGCTACCACGATGCATTGACTGCCGAAACGCCTTGATGCTTTATTTACAAAATCAGGGTCTTTTACGGCGGTAGTGTTTATTGATACTTTGTCTGTGCCGGCATTTAGAAGAGCCCTGACGTCTTCAATAGTTCGAATTCCACCGCCAACCGTAAGCGGCATGAAAACTTTTTCTGCCGTATGCCTTACTACATCAATAATAATGTTCCTTTTCTCATGTGAAGCCGTAATGTCAAGAAAGACCAGTTCGTCTGCGCATTGCTTGTCGTATAACTCGGCAATATCCACAGGGTCGCCAGAGTCCCTTAATTCCAGAAACCTTGTCCCTTTTACCACTCTGCCGTCTTTAACATCAAGGCAGGGTATAATGCGTTTTGCTAACATTGGTATCTTCTTAATAAAGGATAAAACCTATTTGGTATTGGCTCATCCATGTCAGGATTAGGAAGCCTGTGGAAATGTTCTATTTAAAAATCTTTTTCCGGGCTGCTGGCATTAGCATATAATTTTTTGGGTATTCTACCTGATAAATATGCCAAACGTCCCGATTCACATGCCAGTTTCATCGCTCTGGCCATTTTAACAGGGTCTTTTGCCTGTGCAATACCGGTATTTAACAACACTCCCTCACAACCAAGCTCCATGGCGACTGTCACATCCGATGCGGTGCCTACGCCTGCATCAACTATAATAGGCACACTTAATGTTTCGAGAATGATTCTTATATTGTTCGGGTTTAAGATTCCCTGGCCGGAACCTATCGGAGCTCCCGCCGGCATAACGCTGGTTGCGCCTGCATCCTCAAGCCGTTTAGCAATTATCGGGTCATCAGAGGTATAGACGAGGACGGTAAAACCTTCCTTTACCAGTGTTTCAGTGGCTTTTAAGGTACCAACAGGGTCAGGCAGCAGTGTGTTTCTATCACCCAGTACTTCCAGCTTTATTAAGTCTGAGATACCCATTTCCCTTGCCAGTAGCGCTGTCCTGACAGCCTCATCGGCAGAATAACACCCGGCAGTATTAGGTAATATCGTATATTTATCTTTATCAATATAGTCGAGTAATGATTCTCCCGGTTTGCCGCCGATATTTGCCCGCCTCACCGCTACAGTGATAACCTCCGCACCACTGGCTTCCAGGGCCTCCTTCATTATATCAAAGGTTTGATATTTCCCAGTACCAACAAACAACCTGGAGTTAAATTCATATTTACCAAGCTTAAGAACTGTATCTTCCATTTCATCCACCGCCAACGAAGGTAACTATTTCCAAACTATCATTTTCCTGCAGCCTTTTTTCACTAAATTGTATGCGTGGAACTATTTTATGATTTAATTCTACTGCAACATACCGTTTATCAATATCAAGGCTTTCCAATAGTTTAGATAGAGAGCTTCCTGTTGGACATTCCTTCTTTTCACCGTTTACGTTGATTTGCATCAATTAAGACTCTTTTTTAGCAGGTTCAGGTTCTCTTCCCATTACATAATTGTCTATTGCCACAGCAGCCTTTTTACCTGCACCCATTGCAAGGATTACGGTTGCGGCCCCGGTAACTATATCTCCTCCTGCAAAAACACCCTTCTTGGATGTTAATCCAGTCTCTTCATCGGCGATTATGTTACCTCTTCTGTTTGTTTTCAGCCCTGGTGTTGTGGCTGGTATCAGTGGATTAGGGCCGTTACCTATGGCAACAATCACACACTCAACATCCAAAACAGTTTCAGAACCTTCGATAGGTATTGGACGTCTCCTGCCTGATTCATCCGGTTCACCCAATTCCATCTTTATACATTCCAAACCCTTTACCCATCCTTTGTCATCACCAATAACCCTGATAGGATTCATTAAGAAATTGAACTTTAAACCTTCCTCTTCACCATGATGAATTTCATCTATCCTGGCAGGCATCTCTTTTCTGGATCTACGATAAACAACGTAAACGTCTTCTCCACCCAGACGCAGGGCGGTCCTGGCTGCATCCATTGCTACGTTTCCAGCGCCCAGTACGGCAACCTTCTTTTTTCTCAATACTGGTGTCTCGTATTCCGGATCATATGCCTTCATTAAATTTACTCTGGTCAGGTATTCATTGGCTGAATATACGCCGTTGAGATTCTCTCCAGGTATCTGCATAAACATTGGCAAGCCGGCTCCGGTACCCAGGAAAACAGCGTCAAAGCCGTTATTTAAAAGTTCATCTACAGTCTCAATCTTTCCGATAACAGAATTAAGTTCAATCTTTACCCCCAGCTTTCTTAAATAATCTACCTCAGATTCTACTATGTATTTTGGCAATCGGAATTCCGGTATCCCGTAAACCAGTACGCCACCGGCTTTATGTAATGTCTCGAAGATGGTTACATCATGTCCTTTTTTTGCTAAATCCCCGGCTGCAGCAAGACCGGCAGGGCCGGATCCTACCACAGCAATCTTGTGACCTGTTTTCTCAGGTATGTCCGGGATATATTCATCACCATGTTCTCTTTCATAATCCGCTACAAACCTCTCCAGATTACCTATACATACGGGATCTGATTTCTTGCCAACTATACAAACCTTTTCACATTGATCTTCCTGGGGGCATACCCTGCCGCATACCGCGGGGAGGCCGTTTGTTTCCTTTATCTTACGGGCTGCGCCAATAAAGTCACCCTCGCCTATAAGCTTAATAAATGCAGGAATATCTATATTAACAGGACATCCCTCAAAACATAATGGCTTTTTACACTGCAAACATCTGCTTGCCTCCCTTTGAGCCTGTTCAATAGAATATCCAAAAGGAACCTCTTTGAAATTCTTTATTCTTGTTTTTGCGGATTGCTGTGGCATTATTTGTCTTGGAATTTTTATTCTCTTCTTTCCTTCTTTTAAAACAGTCTGCTGACTCAAAAGCTCTTCTTCAACCTTTTTATAGGTTTCTGTTTTTTCCTCATCCATCTGAGATGCTTCTGCTTGAGTGTCCTTCTGGATTTCCTCTGTATCGGTATCATTATAGGTTCTCAGCCTTTTCATCAACATATCAAAGTCAACCTGATGACCATCAAATTCAGGACCGTCCACACAGGCAAATTTTGTCTTGCCGCCTACTTCTACACGACATGCACCGCACATCCCGGTTGCGTCAACCATAATAGGATTAAGGCTTACTATCGTCTTGATATTATATGGTTTTGTTACTTTGCATACGGCTCCCATGAGCGGTACGGGACCAACGGCAAATACGATGTCAATTTTTTTCTTGTTATCAATCATCTCCTGAAGTATTTGTGTAGGAAAGCCGTGGAACCCCTTAGAGCCGTCGTCCGTAGCAATCAATAATTCATTACTGATTTCACGCAGTCGATCCTCCATTAGCAGCAAATTCTCGTTTCGTGCGCTTATGATGGAAATCACGTTGTTTCCGGCTTCATGCAGGGCCTCTGTTATCGGCATTGCAAGGGCAATACCCAGGCCGCCGCCGATACACACAGCCGTCCCGAAATTTTCAATATGAGTAGGATGTCCCAGGGGGCCTAAGATATCTCTTATGCAATCGCCCGGTTCTAAAGAGGCTAATAGTTTAGTAGTATGGCCAACGGCTTGAAAAACTATGTCAATAGTGCCTTTATCCTTATCAGAACTTGCAATTGTCAGAGGCACCCTTTCGCCTTTTTCGTCAGTTATCAATACAATAAACTGACCTGCTTTTCTCTTAACGGCAATCTTTGGCGCTTCAACCGTTATGGAATAAATTGCTTCAGCAATCTTTTCTTTCTCAACAATCTTATACATAGTCTTTTTCCTTCATTACACGCATGCACAATTTAATAAAAAATATATATTTGCTTAATCCGTTACGGTAATTTCTGGTAATAATAGTTTTCGGGGTTTTGTCGAGCATTTATAATTAAGTAAATATTTGAATGGTATATTGTAAGTACGTATTATAACAAATTCAAGGAAAAAGAGATTTTGACAAGCATTGAATGCTCATATATAATCCGATCGTGTCGGGATTTAAAATATTGAGGAATTGAGGTATTTCCCAATTCTTGCCTGCCCGACAGCAGGCGAGAATTCCTAAATTTCTAAATCCTTAAATTGTAAAATGGAATTTCTTGCAGAGCTAAGCTCAGCATTGCCACGCTCAGCGGGGCTTTGCCAAAATTGGTCAAAAAAATTTTAAGGGCCTAGATGAGTTCATCGCTTAAATCAACCAGGTTACAGGAAATAAAGGCTGAGATATTATCACTGCTTAACGTCCTTTCTGATAAAGTTGATTTAGAAAGAAAATTCGGTGCAAATTATCTACAGTTGTCTCCAATAAGAAAAATTTATACTTCTTCCGAAGAGGATGTAATCTCTCAGCAACTTACCCGGAAACCTCATCTTGATACACATAACGAAAGGATAAAGGTTGAATTGAACAAATCAGAGAAGATTAAAGAACTTAAAAAATTAGAGAAACAGGTAAAACAATGTACAAAATGTGAGTTATGCAAAGGCAGGACAAACGTAGTCTTTGGAACCGGCGCCCCGGATGCAGACCTCATGTTTGTTGGAGAGGCTCCGGGCCATTATGAGGATGTACAGGGGGAACCATTTGTCGGGAGGGCCGGGCAGCTTCTGACCAGGATTATAGAATCCATAGGCATGAAAAGAGATGAGGTATATATTGCCAATATTCTGAAATGCCGTCCTCCGGGGAACAGAAATCCCAACGCTAATGAAATAGCGCTGTGCACTCCGCATTTGATCAAGCAGATTGAGATAATACGCCCAAAGATAATATGCGCATTGGGGACATTTGCCGCACAGACATTGCTGGATACTAAGGAAACTATCGGTAAACTGCGGGGGAAATTCTTTGAATATCAAGGCACAAAACTCTTAGCAACCTATCACCCCGCATATCTGCTGCGAAATCCCAATGACAAGAAAAAAGTCTGGGCTGATATGAAAAAAGTGCGGGATTACTTAAAAGAGGGAACCTCCTAATCTGACCTGTTTACTTAATGGGGTGCAGTATAGGTTTGTTATTTGAGTTTTGTAATTTACTAAACTCCTGTTAGTTCTGGTTTATCCAGGTTGTGTTTATTGACCATTTATGCCTGGCAACCCATGGACATGGAAACCTGCCCGCCCGAACGACGCCCGCCCGGCCAAGCCGTTCGGACGGGAAGTCGGGCAGGAAGGTTTCCACTACAAATGAGAAGCGGCAATACAGTTCATAAGATTTTGCTTTATGTCATTAAAGTAATTTGAATAATCTGCTGTGTCTTTATCAATCAAGTGAATACATTGTTCAGAGGAGTGTAAGGCTTTTGATAAAAATTCCTGTTGCCGTCTGGTGAAGATTATGGGTCTTTTAGGTGTATACTTTATAAACTCCTTAAACTCGGAAACCAGATTTTCCTCTAGGGTTGAGAGTCCATCGCCGTTCAAGGCGGATATTTGACATGTCGGCTTAAATGTTTCCCCAATAAGTGTTGACAGGTTTAGTTTACGCGGCAGGTCTGCCTTATTTAATACTGGAAAGATGGATATTTCTGGGGAGTTGTCTGCTTTATGTAAATCAAGTTTAGCAATAAATTCTATCAACTCTTTATCTTCTTTTTCTGCGGGTTTAGAATTATCAAACACAAT
Source organism: Candidatus Brocadiaceae bacterium (assembly GCA_919901575.1). Lineage (GTDB taxonomy): Bacteria > Planctomycetota > Brocadiia > Brocadiales > Scalinduaceae > Scalindua. Next base: position 2,301 of record CAKKPF010000061.1, on the reverse strand, counting down.
AATTATTTTGTCCGCCTCTCTTAACTGCTTTTTGCTTTCCAGGACGCCAAGCTTTTCTACTTCGTGATCTGTCTCTCTGATACCGGCAGTATCTATTATTGTGAATGGCATACCATCGATTGAGATTAATTCATCAACGGCGTCTCTTGTTGTGCCAGGTTCTTTGTGAGTGATTGACCTCTCTTCTTTCAGGAGCGCATTAATTAGCGTGGATTTACCTGCGTTGGGTTTGCCCGTGATAATCAGTTTTTGTGGCGAAGTGATTGCACAGCCGAAGACTGCGGTTTTCAGTATGTCTCTTAATTTGTCATTGATATGGCATAATTGTTCTTTAGTATTATCGCATCCTTCTATCTCTTCAATTATTTTATGTATAAGAGAAGATAATGCGCCATTGTATTGATCGAGAAGGACTTTAACCCCTAATCTTGTTTTTGCTTCGGGTATTTCTAATAGCGCCTCTTCCTGAATAAGGTCAATTTTATTATTTTTACGGAAATAGCCTCCCATCTCTTTCCAATGAACCTCCTTTGCCCCTGCGGAGACTACGCACTCAAGTGTCTTCTTTACTGCCCGGATGCCGCCGTGGCAATTAACCTCGATTAAATCCTCACCGGTAAAACTGTCTTCTTTCCTGAGTACGTTTATAATTACTTCGTCAACTGTTGAACCGTTTAAATGAATATCGCCGTAGTAAAGCCTTTTTGACTCAGCACTCCTCAAGTCCCTCTGTTTCTTTCCCCTGAATACTGTGTTTACGATTTCAAGTGAATCCGGCCCGGATACCTGTATTACTCCGATACCCCCTTCACCAATAGGAGTAGTAATAGATGCAATCGTCTCTTTTTTCATCGTATTCTTTATAGCGTAAAACGGGCATATTTATAAATTTACATTAGACAGCAACTCTTTTTCCCTTCCCAATATTTTTGCTTCCAGACCTTTTACCTGCCTTGAGATTTTTTCAATAAAGGTGTTGTCTTTTATGGAGCTTAAGTTGATCTTGGCATTGTATAAGGCTGAAAGAATTGCCGTTTTCGCCATCATGACGCCCACTGCCCCGTCTGTGATTGTATTTTTGTTTCCATTTGCTACCGCCTTTCCGGCCAGTTCCATCACCCGGGCGGCATCTTCGGCTATGGCCATCGGAATTAATGTTGCCTGTTTCAATCCATTCTGAATAGCCTTTTCCCTATGACGTTTTTCTGCTTCGGTACTCCCGGGCAGCTTTATGGCAGCTATCACATCTTTATAGGCGTCTGAATCTTTATCAATGGCCTGAACAAGCTTATGTTTGAGTTTCATGGCATCTTGTGCAACGGCTTTCATCTCATCTTCCACGGTCTCATAACCTTTTTTGCCGATGGTAAGTTTCGCCACCATTTCTGTCAGGCTTGCCGCAAGCGCTGCGCTTAAAGCAGCCACGCTGCCTCCGCCGGGAGCAGGAGAATTCGATGCTATCTTTTCCAGAAACTCTTTTATGGTTAGTTCTGCTAACATGATAAATTAGTGACAGAAGGAGCTAATTTATTTATCAAAAACGAGATTGCCGTTTTTAATGACTTTTTCCACGCAACTTACACCGACATGATAGGGGATATATTTATACGATGGAAATTCAAGGATTATTATATCGCCTGTTTTACCCACATCAATGCTTCCAATGCTGTCCGCCCGGTCAACTGCCGCAGCGCCATTTATCGTCAGAGCGGTGACTGCTTCTTCGATCGTAATGTCCATGTAAAGAGTGGCCAAAGCAAAAATGAGCGGTATCGATTCTGAAAAACAGCTTCCCGGATTGAAATCAGTCGCCAGTGCCACCGCACAATCCTGATCTATGATGTACCTGCCTCTGGCATACGGTTCCTTTAAACTGAATGCCGTTCCCGGAAGCAGTGTTGCAACGATGCCGCGTTCTGCCAGTTCGGCAATACCTTTGTCAGAAGCATGGAGCAGATGGTCTGCCGAAACTGCACCAAGTTCAGCCGCAAGTTCAGCGCCTCCAAACGGGAAGATTTCATCTGCATGAATCTTTAGCTTAAATCCGAGCTCTTTTGCCTTGAACAGCAGCCTTTTAGATTGCTCCAGTGAAAAGACATCTTTTTCACAGAAAACATCACAAAACTCTGCAAGGTTTCGATGTGCGATTTGCGGCATGACACTATCCGTCATATAATCAATAAATCTATCCTCCCTGCCTTTAAATTCCTCAGGAACTGCGTGAGCCCCTAGAAATGTTCTGACAATATCCACAGGATGAAGTTTGTTTAACGCTTCCATCACTTCCAGTTGCTTTATCTC
>CAKKPF010000060.1 GCA_919901575.1 Candidatus Brocadiaceae bacterium | reverse complement strand
CGGGCTTCCAAATGTGTCTACGCCCTGGGATTCTGCCATGCCTGCCTGGAAAGATGTTTTAACGGATACGCAAATCTGGAAGATTATAATGGGTGAATATGTGACTGCTGGAGTGGTGGCGCGTCAAAGAGAAGAGATGGAGCACTAATAAAATAAATTGGATTTGGATTACTCCCGAAAGGGAGGTAACCTTGCTTTCGCCCGCCAGAATGACGTTGTAACACAGTCTGACTTGTCGGGCTGGCAAGGAATCCAATGTTCATGCTTTATGGCACCCTGAGGGGCATGAAGGTTTAATTATGAAAAAGATTAAAAATAATCTCATTTTAAAAGGTTTATTTATATGTTTGCTTGCTGTGCCTTTAGCTTTCTTGTGTCACAGCGAGGGGTTTGCTCAGAGTTCGCAATTGTTCAGGACTTATAAGAAAGAGGTTTCTGGAAAGATACCGGAAACATCTGATTCAATTGCGGCTGGAAAGGAGATTTACGAGAAGAAGTGCTACTATTGTCACGGAATAACGGGTGATGGTAATGGTCCTGCCGCTCCACGTTTAGATCCGAAACCCAGGAATTTCACGAGAAACGAATATAAAATACGCTCTACAGGGCTCGGTGTACTTCCAACAGATGAGGATCTTTTCAGAATAATTACGAGTGGTGTGGAAGGTTCTGCCATGCCTTTCTGGAGCACCTTGACCGTTGTGGAAAGGTGGCAGGTTATACATTACATTAAGACGTTTAACGAAGATTTCAAAAGGAAAGAAACTCCGTCAGTGGTATCGATTGGCGCTGAAGCGTCTTCTAATTCAGAATCGGCAGAACGCGGAAAGAAGTTGTTTAAGGACGCTAAATGTTTTCTATGTCACGGCGAAGACGGCAGGGCTGACGGGCCAATTACAACTACACTAAAGGGGAAATGGGACCTTCCTTATAAAGCCAGGAATCTGACAAAGAGTTGGCTGTTCAAGGGAGGTAATTCAACAGAAGATATTTTCAGGACAGTGACAACAGGTATTAATGAAACACCGATGGGTTCTTATGCGGATTATCTTACCGATGAAGATCGGTGGCATCTTACACATTACGTGAAATCAATCTCTTACGATATGAAAACGGAGGTTGTTCTCAAATCGAAGCTGGTTGTTGGTAACCTGCCGAACAGTCCCGATGATGATGCTTGGAGTACAGCAACCTCAGTTGAGTTGCCTTTGGCAGGCCAGATAGTTGCAAGCCCCAGATTTTGGACTCCATCTGCAAATTCTATAAAAATAAAATCCATGTATAACAAAGAAGACATCGCATTCCTGATAGAATGGGATGATATGACAAATGAACAGGGTGAGGTATACAGCGATGCTGTCGCCCTTCAATTTCCAACGAAGATACCTGAGGGGCTTAAGAAGCCCTACTTTGCCATGGGAGAGTCTGGCAATAGCGTAGTCCTTTGGCACTGGAGAGCATACGAAGAATCCTTGCATGCGGATAAAAAAGGTGCAGGCGATGATTTAGAAACTGCTACTGATGGCGGCGGTGTTGTTGCCGGGGAACAGGAAAAAACAGGCCATGCAGTGGGAAAAGGAGAAGTCACTGAAGTTAAAGATGTGACAGAAGAGAGTACTGAGGCAACAGAGGCTCCGAAAGAAAAGTTTAAAGGTCTTATGACAATCAGGGAGATGAATGCAAAGGGGTTTCGAAATCTTGCTGTACAGCCATCCGGTAGCCAGGATTCAAAAGGTAAGGGATATTGGAAAGACGGAAAATGGAAGGTTATGATAACAAGGCCCCTCGTAACAGGTGACAAGAAAATAGATATACAATTTGAAACAGGTAACCTGATCCCGTATGCGTTAGCTGTATGGGATGGTTCAAATAAAGAGATTGGAGGTCAAAAATCAATCTCATCATGGTATTACTTAACTTTGGAAGTGACTACACCTAAGAGCGTGTATTTTTATGTAATTATTGCCATAATAATGGGTGCGAGCATTCAATTTTGGGTTATTGGAAGGATAAGAAGATTCCCGCCTGTAATCCCTGCTGAAGAAAAATAAAAACAAAAATAAATTTAAAATATAGTGAAAATGATTAAGGATATGAATTATATATCGTCTTTCGTAATAGCTTGTATAGCCCTTGGTTATATTCTTGTTTCCGGTAGGGTGGTTTTTGCAGAACCTCCAAAACCGGACCCTCTTTTCCTTGAGTTAGAGGCGATGTACAGGGGTGATAAAGACTATAAACATCTGCCTTTCGTTCCGGAAGACCCTCATAAGCGTCTCAAAAACGGGCCTACCCTTAAGAATGTAACACATAAAGCAAACAAAGAGTGGCTTAAAAAGTGGATATCAAATCCCGGTGAAATGATTCCTAACGCCAGAATGCCGAGACTTATGCTGAGTGATGATGAGATAGAGGCAGTTTTGGCATATCTGACAAGTATTGCGGACAAGGAACTGCCTAAGCAGGAATGGGAACCTTATTTATTGAAAAATGAAGATGACTTGGCCGATGATGAATACGAAAACATGGAGGAACTGGTATCGGGCGGCAAGGCAATCTGGGGACGTGCGAGGTGTAATATATGTCATCCGGTTAAGGGCAAGGGCGGCGCTGTAGGAGTAGGGCCTGACCTTGGCGCCGTAGCAGAGAAGGTTAACCGTGATTGGTTATACCTCTGGATCAAGGAGCCTCAAAGTTATTTCCACCAGACACAAATGCCAAGATACAGGTTTAAAGATGATGAATTGAGGCAATTAGTAGAATATCTTATGAAAGACTGGGATTTTAAACCGGAGGAGGAAGAAACAGCAGGTACAGATGAAGTAAGCGAAAGTAAAGGTGCAGAGGAAGATACAGAAAATAAATCTTCAATAATTCCAGAGGGGACACTTGTTGAAAAAGGCAAAAGGATAATTGAACTGAACCGGTGCTTTATCTGTCATGAGATTGAGGGTGTATCAGAATTGCTGCCGGTTAGCAGTGAAAAGAATGAACCAACTAACGAGTTTGAAAAGCTGTTAAATGATGTCAGATGTATGACGTGCCATAACATACAGGGTAACGGCGGTACTTTTGCGCCTGAGTTGACACACGAAGGCAGCAAGCTGAAGGGGTCGTGGATAAAAGGTTTTGTCGAGACTCCGGATATTATCCGCCCATTGTTACAACAGATGCCGAAATTTAATCTCACTTCAGAAGAGGCTGAAACAGCAGCTAATTTTGTTGAAGAATTTTTTGTAAGTGAAGAGATTCCTTTAGATAAATTTGCTGATGTTGAGCCTACAGAGGAAGAGATTAGCAAGGGAAAAGAGTTATATGGAGCCAAGGGGTGCAAGACCTGCCACACGATTGAAGGTGGCGGCGTAGTTGGCCCTAATCTGAAAAGGGTTGGCGACAGGCTTGAAAATGGGTTTATTTTCTTCCATTTAAAAGACCCTCATCATGAGACTCCCGATGCAGTGGAGCCAAATTATAATCTTACTGATGAAGAAGCGACCGCTATAACACATTTCCTGATGTCTTGTAAAAGCAAGGAATAGATTGGAAGATTAGAAGATGTTAATGAAGAATACTATAATCGGATTAATATGTTTCTTAATGGCAGCAGGAACTTTTCTCAGGTTTACTGATGGTTCTGAAGGGAAAGAAGCCGAACAGCCAAAAGAAGAGATTCAACAGAGTAAGGCTGTTGAGCCTGAGAAGGAATACAAACTGATTGAAGAAATAAAGGTTTATTTGACAACTCCTAAAGAGACATTTATGTATTATTGCAGCCCGTGTCATGGAAAGTCGGCTAATGGTAAAGGTATTTATTTTACAATTGACCTTGAACCAAGTCCAAGAGATTTAACGGATGTTAAGTATATGGCGGCGCTCACTGATGATTATCTGCTTAACTTTATTACAAAAGGTTCTGCTGCAATGAAGAAATCTGAGTTATGTCCTCCGTGGGGTAATACACTTGGTGAAGACAGGATAAAGGGTCTTATAGCATATTTGAGAGGACTGACTATCTCAAAATCAAAAGAGGGAGAAAAAGCGGCGGTGAAGGAAGAAACCGCTGTGGCAGAGGTGAGAAAGAAAGGGACTCCGCCTGCGGTGATTTGGAGCGTTTTGATATTGCTAAGTGTATTCTTTGTATTTTCAGCGAGAAAAGAATGGAATAAGCTGGCGGAAGAAGAGGCTTCAAAGAAGAAATAATTATAAGTAGCCGTAACCTTTACCCTGTTAAATAAGTTTTATTCTCTGTGATTATCATATTAAGATATTATCTTTGCTATACTACTTAATTACTTATATTGTGAGATATTTAACAGGGTGAAGGTTGCGATATTCCACACAGCCAACAACATTTAGTGCCAACTGATTAAGGAGTAAATAGTTGTATAAAAAGATTTTTATTCCGGTAGATAATTCAAAATACTCTGACTATTGTTCAGATTTAGGTATATCGTTAGCAGAGAAATTCGATTCTGAATTAATAGGAGGCCACGTTTATGCCGCCAGCCTGCACCACAAGAGATTCAGAGAAATGGAGAGTGGCTTACCCGAAAAGTACAGAGAAGAAAACGAGCTTAAGAAGCAAAGGGAATTTCACAACACTTTGATTGGCAAAGGGCTTCGAATGATTTCAGATTCTTACATGGATAGTCTGGAAAAGAAAAGTCAGGAATCAAAGATTCCTTTTAAGAGAAATATCCTGGAAGGGAAAAATTATATTGAGTTGGTAAAGGATATAAAGAGCAATGATTATGACCTCGTAATCATAGGCGTCCTGGGGCTTGGCGAAGTAAATGGTAATCTGATAGGCAGTGTCTGTGAAAGGGTAGTAAGGAGGATAAATACTGACGTATTAATTGTAAAGAATTACAAACCTCTTGAAGGCAGGGTAATCGTTACGGTTGACGGAAGTGAACAATCTTTCAGGGCGGTAGAAATGGCAAGTGAATTAGCCGCAAAATATGATCTTGAGATAGAGTTGTTGTCAGTTTTTGATCCTCATTACCATCGGGTTGCCTTTAATGGTATTGCCAAAATCCTCTCCGGTGAAATGGGTGAGATGTTTAAATCGGAAGAGCAGGAGAAGCTGCATGAAGATGTCATAGATAAAGGGCTGGAGAAAATATATCACGGGCATCTTGAGATTGCCTTAAATAAAGTAAGGAATTTGGGTTTGGATGCAGAAACCACACTTCTTGAAGGCAAACCATATAACGAGATATTGAAGTATACTGAGAAAGAGAAGCCCTCTCTGTTAGTTTTAGGCCGTACCGGTATACATGCGGTTAATAGCCTGGATATTGGGAGTTCAACAGAAAATATATTACGCTATGCTAAATGCAATGTCCTGATAACAAAAAGCGGGAAGGGCGCAGAGATAAATCCTTTTTACGAAAAGGAAGAAAACATAAAGATCGAGCAGCCTGTGAATCGAACTGTGAAGGCAGGAGAAATATCCTGGGATGACGATGCCAAATCTTTAGTTTCGCGTGCCCCTGCTTTTGTGAGGCCTATGGTTGTTAACGAAGTTGAGAATTATGCCCGGGCGAAGGGTAGTCGTGAGATTACCCGGGAAATAGTTGAAAAAGTTAAAGCTAAATGGTCTGATTCAATGAACTATTCTTGAGTCAGGACACAGGTTCTCCCTGCGGAATAGGTACTTGTAGTATCACTTTTCAAGACCTTCCCTTTATGTAGGATTTTTCATTGCGTTTGTGTCACTATAAATTATTCCACAGGGTAAACAGATAACCGCAGATAAACAAATAAAGGTTCAGTTTTTTACAATAATCAGTAAATTTTCCGCATACTTTTCTTTCCGCTTAGGACTCAAGATCCTCCCTCTGCAATTCAAAGAAAAAAATAAAGTTTATCTTACATGGACGTAAACAAATAAACTTTCTTACCATGGATAACAGAAAATCTTGAGGTTGGCTAAGTATTAGACTCTTTCTTGGTGAATTTCATCTGTTCGTATCAAGCTAAGCTATTAATATAAACGAAGAACGGTCAAGTATGAAAGCCAACAGCAAACTTGGCCCTTTGCTGTTGCATAGAATTTGACGGAGTAAATAGCAAGATTAAAGACCTGACCCCTGACCCCGCTGACCCCGTGTCGAATCCATCGGCTCAAACTTCATTTCGTGTTAAAAGCCGGCTTCCCGTATT
>CAKKPF010000059.1 GCA_919901575.1 Candidatus Brocadiaceae bacterium | reverse complement strand
TATCTGCCCTACAACACCAACAGGCTCTCTCAAGGTATAGTTAAAAAATTCTCCTCTTACCGGAATTGTCTCGCCATGAATCTTGTCCGCCCAGCCCGCATAATACAATAAGCAGTCAATTACAAGCGGAAGATCAGCGTTTGTTGTCTCACTTATTGGCTTACCATTGTCCAATGTTTCCAGCAAGGCTAATTCTTCCTTATTCTTTTCTATTAAATCCATTATCCTTAAAAGAATTCTGCCTCTGTCACGGGCATCGGTCTTTCTCCATGGGCCTTCTTCAAACGCCTTACGCGCAGCCGTGACCGCAAGATCAATATCCGCCTTGTCCCCTTCTGCAACCGAGGTAATGACTTCTTCCGTCGCGGGATTTATAGTGCCAAATGTCTTGCCTGAAACAGAATCTACCCATTTTCCATTGATAAACAACTTACCAGGTTTTATTTTCATCTCCTCTTTCGTAATCATTTTATGCCTCCCCTTTATATAAAATATGCATTACCGTTGTAGCGGAAGGCTTCCTGCCCCCGCCAGAATGGCTTTCAGGCTGTTTGTCGGGCTGGCGAACTGACTGGTCAGGCAGGCAGCCTTCCAAATAATATATCAACGTAATAAATTGAAACCAGGTTTCCGCTACAGTCTACTCAAGTATAGTCACATTTTCATTCACTATCTTATAATAATAAGAAAAGCGCTAGAAGGATCAGTGAGCCTCCTAAAAAATGTTGAGAAACATCCTTGACGGTATTCCTGGTTTTTAGCCCCACAACTTTTCTATGCTTTTCTATAACACCTCTGAAAATATCCTTAAGCTCATCACCGGCAGCATCATGAATATATGTACCTCCGGTTATTTCAGCAATTTCCTGTAATAATTCCGGGTCAGGTTTTGTCATGATAGTGTCGCCTTCCATATCAACCTCATAACCGGTTGTGTGTCCGTTCTTATCCTTCTTGGGAATGGGAGAAGCCTCCAGAGGGTCTCCTATACCAATCAAATAAACCGCAATATCCTTTCGTTCCATCAGCATCTTGACGGCTTCTGCCACCTGGCTTCTCACTGCCAATTGCTCTTCACCATCCGTGAGAAATATGATTACCTTTTCTCTCTCCTCCTTACTGAACGACTCTATTGCTATAAGCAGTGCATTCCCGACATTTGTACCGTAAGGTACGAAACGTGCATAGTTCTCGTTCACCATGCGCAGAATCCTCAAGAAAATGCTATCATAATCCATAGTTAGATAAGGAATCATGGAAAATGCGCGTCCGGCAAATACCACCAGACCAAGGTAATCATTTTCAAGGTCCTTAATTACATTCTCCATCTCAATCTTTGCCCTTTGCAGCCTGTTAGGTTTTACGTCCTCCGCCAGCATACTCAACGACACATCCAGCACAAAGACAATCTCCATGCCTTCTTTCTCATAATACTCTTCAGTCGTTTGCCACTTCGGCCCTATTAGCACCATACAAAGACCGCAAAAAGAGGCGCTAACCACAAAACCTTTGGCAATATTGCGGGTGGTATTCGGTATTCTGCTGAATCTCTGCAATATGCCAAGACCGCCAAAACTCTTTAACCACCTCCTTTTTCTTCCCGTTGAATAAAGATAGACAAGAAAAATAAGTACAACGCCAAGGAGTATGTAAATCAAATATTGTTGTTGTGAAAAGAATAGCATTATTTAAAAGAGAAATTTTTTTACTTTGGATTGGGTAAATTAGCAGTATATATTATTGATGGGTTCGCCTTGCTCCCGCCCGGATGACTCGGTCGCCAGCCCCCGTCCGATCCGGCACCCGCCAGAATGACGTTGCCCGCCCGGATGAATCCGTTCGGACGGGGCGGGCGGGCGACGTGCATTCTGGCGGGGACGGGTAACCCATCCTTACAATTTTGTTCAACAATCTCACCATCTGATCTTTTGATCACCGCTGTATCTATATTGGTTCCCCCATGGGATGAGTTTCAGTGACTGAACCCTTTCTTCTCTTTCCTGTTTAACTGGACTGAACAAAGTTGAGAGCTGTCTTTGTCCCAACCGCATCCTTTCAAGATTCTTTTTTGCCTTAAAATCATCCGGAACTATTCTAAGTGCCTTCGCATACTCTTCTGCTGCTGTAATAAAATCCATATTTGTTGCTATTATGTTCGCCCTGTTATATATGGCATTTTCTTTGATTGCTTCATTGTCTGACCTGGCAGCCTGCTTGAATTCCGCCCCAGCCCTCTTGGTGTCCCCCATCAGCGTCAATACTACTCCGGTATTGTATGCAATATAGGGATCTTCTCTATCAAAATATTTGGAAATCCTGTACACTTTTGATTTTCTTATCCCTTCAAGCGAGTCAAGCGCTTTGTTGTATCTTCCCATAGCAACATCTTTCTTTACATTTTCAGCCAGCCTGCACCGGCTCCAGTACCCGCGTCCGCAGGCAATTAAGGCGATTGCAAGGGCAAGAAACGATATTTTAACAATAAGACTCTTACTCATCTTTATCTATCCTTTCAAGGAATCTTTAACCATATATTTTCTATTACAACCATTCCTAATAAGAAACAGATACTAATAGCCGTAGGGATAAAGAACATGTCCTTCTTCTTTACGACTGTTTCCATTATTATCTTTTCCTTTTCTATCCTGTCAATCTCTGAATAAAACTGTTCCACTTCTTCATAGTTCTCAGCGGCAAAATATTTTCCACCTGTTGATTCTACGCCATTTTTCAATGACGCTATCCTTTCAGCAGCCTGTTCATGCTCCACGCCTGTTTCACCTGATGCAGGTACGGAAACTACGTATACCTTGACACCCAGCCTCTTAATAAAACGAAGCGGCCTGGCAGGCTCTATCCCTACGTTGTATATGCCGTCTGTAAACAAGACTATCACCTTGTTGTTCATCGTGCCCCTGTTCTGAACCGTTTTTACAAAGTCAAGGGCATACTTGCCAAGCCCTTCCTCCCTGTTTATACTCTTTCTCAGCTTGTTAATTTCAAAAACCTGACCCATATCCCTTTCAATAAGAGCAAGAATAGAAGTGAAAAGCCCTTCACCGATGGCAGTACGAACGCCAACATGGTGAGGTTTAATCCTGTCTAATGACTTCTCTAATAACTGTGTCTCCCACGTAGGCAGCACAACAACTACAGCATCTGTTCCGTAAATAGTAATGCCTATTATATCATGGCTTCTTTTCCTTATAAAATCTTTTGCAATATCTCTGATTTTTTCTATTGCCTCGCCCGTCATACTGAAGGACGTATCTATGGAAAGTATTATTTCACGTCCCTGGAATGCCACTTCCGTTTCTTGATAGCTGGATTGAGGTCTGGAAAACGCAAGAATGGTAAAGAATATGGAAAGAAAACATAATATCTTCGGCAACCGCCTTATGAAGGTCTTTATATTTTTTGTCCCTTCTAAATGACGCGTACTTGAATAACCCAGGTATTTCCCTTCCCTCCTTAAAAAGATCAAGAATACAAAAGGAATCAATGCCAAAAGAAAGATAGGATCATCCAGTTTCATAACTTATTCGAACAAATAAAAGAAATAAAAGGGGACAGGCTACTTTTTTGGTATTTTAATAAAAGACAATAATCACATTTACGACTTATTTAATTTCTTATATAAAGACACTTCTCTCCTTGCCTGCAGGAGCATTCCTTTTTCACGATAAACTACCCCCAGATTGTAATGAACATCAGGTAAACCCGGGTTTGACTCAATTACTTTCTTGTATTCGAGAATTGCATCATCGTACATTCTCTTCTTGCTGTAAACGATAGCCAGGTTGTAATGAGCGGATTCGTCATCGGGGTTTAATTCCAGGGTTTTTCTGAATGAGGCAATGGCGTTGTCATACATCTTCTTTTTGTTATAAGCAATACCAATGTTAAAATGGGCTTCTGCATATTCAGGATTAATCTGAATCGCTTTTTTGTATTGCGAAATTGCCTGTGTGAACATTACTTTCCTTCCATAAACAGCGCCGAGATTATTGTATGCCGCAGCATATTCTGAGTTATTTTCAATTGCCATTTTATACTGTTCGATTGCTTCATCGAACATTTTTTTACTATCGTATGCTACTCCCAGATTATTATGCGCTTCTGCATAATGTGAATTTAAATCCAGCGCAGCCTTGTAAAACGATATTGCCTTGTCTATCATGCCCTGCTTAGAATATACTACCCCAAGATTATTGTGCGCCTCGGCATAATCAGACCTGATCTTAATAGCTTTCTGATAATTTGTAATAGCGTCTTCTAATTTTCCATTGTCATCACATATAATACCAAGGTTATTATATGCTTCTGCATATGAAGGATTTATCCCTAAGGCTTCTTTATGTGCATGGGTGGCTTCATCGTGATTTCCTCGTTCCCTGCAAACAATACCGAGAGCATTCCAGGCTTCAGCGTAATCCGGGTTAATTTCAAGCGCTTTTTTATAAGCATCGTATGCTTCATTCCGTTTTTCATTTGCCCTGTAAGCAATGCCTAAATTAAAATAACATGACTCATTATCAGGATTATATGTTAAAACCTTTTTGAACAGAGAAATGGCTTTTTCGTGTTTTCCTGTGATATTGTATGAATTGCCCAATTCAAATAAGGCTTCAACATACTTGCTATCAATTTTTAGCGCACTTTTGTAAGTTGAGATTGCATCTTCAAATAACTTCTTTTTGTAATATGCGAGTCCCAGGTTGTAATAAATTTCCGCATTGTCTTTGTTAACATCTAATGCCTCTTTATATTCGGAAATAGCTTCATCGTATTTCTCTTCTTTATAATAAAGAAGCCCCATATTATAATGTGCATCCTGGTTTGTAGAGTCAACGTTTAAGATTGCCTTAAATTTGGAGACAGCTTTGTCATTGTCTCCCTCTTTTTTGTAAATAAGGCCAAGGCTATAAAGTGAATTAACATGGACGGGGTCAGCTTTCAAGGCATCTTCAAATTCTTTCTTTGCATTTGGAACCATCCCTTTCTCTTTGTAACAAAGCCCCAGATAGTAGTGTGCATTCCTGTCTGCGTGCAACTCACAGGCAGATACATCAGAAGCATTAGCGTCTATGACCTTTTTAAATTCAGCGATTGATTGATCAATTAATCCTTTTTTTCTATAAAGAACGCCAAGGTTAAATGTTGCATTAATATTTTTGGGATTGAGTTCTAATACTTTATTGTATGTGTTAATTGCTTCATCAGTTTCGCCATTATGATCGTAAGACAAGCCAAG
>CAKKPF010000058.1:25522-34976 GCA_919901575.1 Candidatus Brocadiaceae bacterium | reverse complement strand
TTTGAATCATATCAATTAAATTTCTGTATTCCTCTTTAGATAATTCTATTTGCATAATTTCTCCTTTGTATTATATGAATAAATATTAATATAAGAATTTCTTATTTATATTACTCTTCAAGAATGGTGTCATTTAAAGCTTAAACTGTCATGATCTACACCGGTGTAGATGTTTCGGTGTGTCCCCACACCGAAACCCTCGACATTGCTTCGTCTTACCGGTTCGGGCAGGCAGGCAAGATTGAACTAGCTAGAAATAGTTTGCAAACCTAAAAATAGTTGACGCTAGGCACATGATGAGCGACAATCAGTCTCGATGGTGTGCATTCTACTGAACGCTATGGTTAGATTTTCTATAGATCGTCTCCATGCGTAAACGGTGGTTCTGAATCTCCTACAAAAAAAGACCTTAGTTCAGTTGGTAAATTTCCTTGATCTTTCACATAAATTTGCCCACTATCAACAACGCTTTTTGCATAATCAAGTGTGTTTGCTACTTTTTCTTTAATGCTTTGATCTTTGCTGTTTGAAAAAAGTGATCTTGTGCCTTTCTCTATAACCACATTCCATCGCCAATTTAGCGTGTGTAATAGCTTTTTTGGTTTATCTTTGAAAGGTACTTCATATTTAAGAAAAATATTGCTAAGGATTGGTATATCTCTAATTTTTTGAAATAACTCTGGTAGTGATTTTTCCATGTTATCGTTGATTGAAACTCCAATCCATTGTTGTTCTCTCTCTAGCTTATGTGCATCTGTGAGGGCTTTGCCTAAGGTAATGTTTTTATTTTGATTAATATAAATTTCTCCAAAGGTAATAGCGCCTCTCACAGGCATTTGAGCTGACAGACATACTTGTGTCAGTCTCCATGAATAAATAAGCAGTTTAAGGCAACTCATCAAGGACTCATCAAGAGAAATTAAAATAATTGAATCGGAGTATATATTCTTTATACACCACGGACTATAATGTTGATGTTCTGGGAATAGTGTGGGATGATTCTTTGTCTTATCAAGCGGCCAAATAAGATATTCAAGTTTATCAATAAGTTTTTCATATTTCTTAGATAATTCATCAAGAGGTATACTATCTACCATCTGTCCGAATCCTAAGATATCAAGAAAAGCAACAGTGCGATTGCCATTTATTATTTTCTCCACAGTTATTTTTTCTTAATTCCTAAATCTAGATATTAGTATGAAAATTTCTTGTTTATATTACTCTTTAAGAATGATGTAGTATTTCTATGATAAGAAGTAATTTATAATAACGTATTAGTTACTCATGTCAATAGTGACTTGCCTGAAACACCTTTTCTTAATCTCTTACCGGTTCAGGCTTGCAGCCTGAATCGAAACACTTCTTGTTTATAAAACTATTGGTTCAATCTGCATGAGCTAAGCTCAGCTTTGCAAGATTGAACCAGCTTGAAGTGTGGCTGTAGCGTAGCGAAAACCGCGCCGCTTTTGGCAGTCAGAGTTGACGCGATTGTTATGTTTTTTATGCATCTGATAACACCTCACTTAACTGATTGACAATTTCTCCAATACTTGATAATGAACTATTTATGGCTACCTTGTCAGCCAAAGTAGGACTGTATGATATAACTTCATCTTTTGAAACTTTGTGCCATATTGGTAAAACCACTTTTTCTCCTGCCATCTCTCTAGCAATAAGCCCATCAAGTTCATATTGAGGCCAGTTTTTCTTAAAAAAGGCATCGGATAATATGACTATTCCGTATTTCGATTGAGACAACCCACGGTCAATTGACCTCCTGAGGCTATCGCCTATTTTCAATGCGAATTCGTCATACCATATTTTGAAACCTGCTTGCTCTAAAGCCCGCGCAAGTGGCCTTACGAATTCTTCTTTATCTTCTGTTGCATGTGAGATGAATGCATCATATTTTTCCTGTTTCTTTAGCATCTGTGGGTTGGATGTTAATGAACGCTTTATTGTGTTCTGATTTTGTAACTCGTACGTTATTTTTCTATGGTGATCTAACTGCTCCCGTTCTCTCTTTTTATCCGCATCGACTAACTTTTTCCTTTGTATTTCTTGTTCTTTACTTAATGCATCTTGATGTTTATGTAGCTGCGCATTTTTGTCTGCAATTTTCTTTGACAAGTCAGCTTTTTTATCTTGGATCTTTGCCAACTCATCCATATAGCGTGTGATCTGATGTTGCTTGCTTCTCAATAAGCTGGTACTTGTTGATTTGGTAATGCTTCGTTCAACCCTGTCAATATCTTTGACCTTAGAGGCTTCCTTTTTTGACTCCTCAGCAAGCTTTTTTTGCAAAGCAGCTAAATCCTTCTGGCTTCTAGTTACATCATTTTGTTTTGATGTTACTGTCACTCTATTTTCCTATTTGAAACGTAGTTATTAATATAAAAATTTCTTATTTATATTAACTCGATTCCTCCAAATTATTTATAATTACCCCGCTTTTACGAGCTAATCTCACATTGTCTTTAACCTTTTGCTCGTAATTAAAATTTGGTATCCAAATTGTTTTTCGCTCTATATCTATAACTTTAACTTTTTTCATATTCTTTGGTTTAAATTCAATGGGGGAAGATATATCCCAATAAATATAGTCATTGAAAGTTTTTTTTATAACATTCAAGTCTTCTGTTGCTATTCTTACAGAGTTTGATTTTTTTGCTTTTTCAGCGCATCTAGCAGCCAGATTTACGGTGTGTCCAATTGCCGTTATATCATATGTCTCAGTAGTACCAACAATTGATATTGCAAATATTCCAGAAGCTATACCAATTTTAGGACTAAATGCATAAGGATCGTTTTCAAGCATAGCTTTTGCGGTTAAAATAGCTGATTCTAATGGAGGAAATTTACATTCTGTATGAGGGAATATTATCATAACTTCATCACCGATAAATTTATCTATTAATCCTCCAAATTTTTTTAAGGCTTCACCTTCAAACCAAGCAAAGAAGTGATTAACAAAATATGTACATTCTACCGGGGTGAATTTTTCAGAGAGTTTACTGTATCCTGGTAAATCAGCAAAAAGCACAGCTCCACTTGTTTCAATAGCTGCAAATGGAAATGATGATGGATTATAAAATGCACCATCAGGAAATCTGACAAACTTTTTGCCTCCTTGTTTGACAAAATATTTAAGTAAATGGTTTTTGGCTTTCATTTATTCTCCAGTAGGTAAAAATCAAAATTATAATTAGGTATCCTTATGTTTTTAAAGATTATGGATAACTACCCACCTGATAAATTAGTTCGAGCAGTAAAGTTTTTCACTACTGTGTGTCTCGTCTAAAAGTTCAAGTTTAGGAATGCAGTTATTTAAAGTTTTGACCGTCAAAGACCTGATTCCACAATCTTAACCTCCTCCTCAGTCAAGTCATACAATTCATAAACCAGCTCATCAATTTGCCTGTCAGTAGCTTCTATTTGTCGCGTGAGGACTGTTTTCTGTTGTAGAAGTTTTGATTTTCCAAGTTGCCTATACATACTTATAATGCTATCAACTTTTTCAGATAAATTTTCTTGCATAGATTTTAAAGGAATAGGTATTGGAAACTGCTGAATGTCTCGAATCATTATTTGTGGAAATGTGTCCTCAGAACTGATTTGAAATTTCTTTCTGAAGTACCAACCTATCAACCTTGAGTTTAGAATTCCTAATAAATACTGATAAGAATAGATATTTTCTTTTATTTTCAAAACAAACAACAGGGTATTACAATAAGAAGTATCTGGAATATAGGTAGCAATAAGTGTCTGACTTACAATTTTTCGTATCAAAATCTTTTCTCCTTCAAAAATTTCTGGCTTTCTTGGTTCAGCCAGCCAGGGACCATAATGAATCCAGTTATTGCTTTTCCAAAATAATTCATATCTCCCAATATGTTTTCCATCAAAAAAAGATATACATTCACTGTTTAGAGGAACTTCTGAGGTAAATGGTTTGTTGTCTCGGATTTCTTTTGTCTGTGGAGGCTTTCCTTTACCTACTTGATACGCTTTAATACCGTAGAATAAATCAGCTATTGTGTTTAACCGAACCCTGTTAGCCTCAAGTTTTTTAAGAATTAGGATTTCATTATTGTTAGATTGAACATTGAAAGCTTCTTGTTCATACCAAAACTTAGTGTCAAGTGTGAATTCTTTATACGGGTTTTTAATATTTGTAATAAGTTCTTTTTTATTAAACACTTTAACGGTTACTTTCGTATTATGATAGTCAGATGCTATCTCTCTTTTTTCTGCAAAAAGAAGTGCAGTATCAACCGTTGTACCTGCAAAAACATTTGATGGCAAAAGAACTATCTCTTTGAGACTAGAATTTTTAAGCAAATAAGTTCGTAATGCTTGTGTGAATCTAAGATTTAAAAACGTATCAGGAGTAATAAAACCAAAAAGTCCACTTTCTCTGAGTAGCTGAAAAGCTCTTTCAACAAATATTAGATAACTTTCACCTCGCCATACAAATGTACTATTTTTGTCTTTCAAATAGCTACTCATTTCATCTGTAAAGATAGCTCCATACGGTGGATTACCAATTACAGCGTCAAACCCTCCATCTTTCATGATTTCAGGAAACTCTGTTTTCCAATCAAAGACATTGATGCGAAACATCTCTTCTTCATTGAGTAGAGTCATCTGTTTGCCGTGGTAAAAGTCAGGGCCGATGAGTGAATTACCGCATTTGATGTTGTTGTGCAGGTCAGGCAGGACTCGCTCTTGAAACAATGAAAGCTGGCGGCCTATCGTCTGTTCATTTTCTCCTTCCAGTACCTTGAGCAGGAGTGATAGCTTTGTCACCTCCACGGCCTGATGGTCAATATCCACACCATAAATATTATTCAGAAGAATACGCTTGCGCTCGTCTGTGGTAAGCCTCCACTCACCACCTGCACCTTGATAAAGGCGTGGAGTCCGTCCCTTTGCCCACTTATTCGGATCATCATTCGTATATTGATCAAGGTTCCAATCGAGCAGGAACTGATAGGCTCCAAGCAGAAAGGAGCCGGAGCCGCAGGCAGGGTCAAGAATACTGAGCTTGCTTACGCCGCCTTGCGGACCGGGTTTTTTCCCATCTACCAACTTGCCGACTGTTTGTTTGACTATGTAATCTACGATGTAGGTTGGTGTATAATAGATTCCACCTGCTTTTTTTACTTCCGGTTTGTCCTCAACTATGGCGCGGTGAGCAGAGGTAAGGCGAATAACCTTTCCAAGAAACTGTTCATAGACCTGCCCGAGTATATCAGCAGGGAGAACTGAGAATTCATAAGGGCTGTCAGGATAATAGAGATTATTGATGATGTCTTTCACTGTTTTGTCATCAATGATCAGGCCGGGAGTGAGGCAATCGTGTGTATCCTTACGTCCTTTTTCTTCTTTAAAATGAAATAAGCCTGAATTGTACTTGTCGTCTGCCTTGAGAAAGAGTTGAAACAGTTGTTTGTAGACATCGTTTCCATTATTCAGCGCCATCAGTCTGCCATAAGGCTCTATCCCGCGGTCTTCACATATACGAAGGAAAATGATCCGGTCAATAGTGCATTGGACGGCAAAGTTGAGTTCCCTTTGACTCAGATCAGGATTTCTCAAGGCAATATTCCTGGCAAGGAGATTACGCCAGCGTTCAATCTCCTGCAAAAATGCTGAATCAACCTCAATGGTACCACGTTTGGCCTTTTTTGATTCAACGTATTTATCAAATGAGCCTTTAAGGATTGCCTCACGAGAGAAGATGTTCGTTATCTCATCCCATCTCTCAGCATATTCTGTGTAA
This sequence comes from Candidatus Brocadiaceae bacterium, assembly GCA_919901575.1. Lineage (GTDB taxonomy): Bacteria > Planctomycetota > Brocadiia > Brocadiales > Scalinduaceae > Scalindua. The sequence goes on along the minus strand of CAKKPF010000058.1, from coordinate 29,191 downwards.
GCCATGTAGAGGATGCGGGAGTGGGAAGGCTTGTCAGTCTTGACCGGTTTGGTGCGGCAGTCATAGACTGAAAGCTCCTCAAAGTCTGTAAGGATACTGAGGGGAAGTTTGGCGCTCCATGCATATCGGCGAAGTTGATAGGCGGGATGGGTATCTTCCTTTATGTTTACGGAAGGTTTTTTGGCTTCCAGAAAAAACTTGCGGACGCCTCCGATACGAAAACCATAATCAGGGGCCTTTGTAGCCTGACCTACCTTGATAGTCTCCTCGTGGACTACGTCTTTGTAAGCTTCGGCATAGCCCTGTTTGTTGGCGATATCCCAGCCCAACTCTTCAAAGAGTGGGTCGATAAACTCGCGCCTGATCTGGGTTTCGTTATATCTGCCTTCTTTATAGGCATCCAGATTACGATCAAACCTCTCAACCAGTTCGAGAATTTTAGTGGGTACAGTCATCTTTTTCCTGTTTATTTAAACCTAAATTGAGCGATTTTATGTTACATGCCGTTGTAGCCGCTGGCTTTAGCCTGCGTTTTTCATTACTTGATGGGTTTACGTAAGTTACGCAACCTCAAGGTTGCGGCTACAAAATCGCTCAATTTAGGTTAAATTAACAATGTTTCGATATTTTACTTTTTTGTTGGAGATTCTGCAATTGCCCATTCAAGTTTTGACAATACAAACAGCCCTGTGCTGGTCCATATCAGATCCCTGAACCTTCTCAATATGCCAAACGTCAGTGCGGCGCTTGCGCTTAGTTTAAGACTCATGAATATTGCAATGATGCCTCCTTCCTGACCGCCAATACTGCCGGGTATAAAGGAGGTTACGCCTTTTGCAACAGTTGAAAGTGATTCAATTATATAAGCTGAGACTGTATCAACAGGTATGTTTAAGAGATAAAGAATCAAAAATACTTCAATCACACCGGCCACCCAGCCCAGAATATAACAAATAAAAGAGTAAAAGGCCTTCTTTTTGTTATGACTGTAGAATTGGTATATATTTTTATCAAGCTCTCTTAACCGGTCTTCCCTTTCCTCTATATAGCGAATCCTTATCCTGAATATTCGTAATAGTTTCAACAGGAAGGCAAATAGTCCCTGTTTCTGGATAAAGATAATGATCATTATTGTGGGTATACCCAATAGTATAATTGCTATTGAACTTATCAGATGAGAACCTGTTACATTTAATTTATACAGAAGGAAGATAACTCCAATCATCACAAAGATTATCTGCGATATAGCCATCATTGCCTTTGAAATTACTACCGATGCCATTCCATCTACCATTGATATGTTGTGTCTTTTAAGGAAATAAGCCTTTACAGGTTCTCCGGCGAAATATGCAGACGGCACAATCGTATTTACTGATTCACCGGCAAGTCTTATTACGAGGAGGTTTTTGAAACTTGTTTTCTCCTCTTTAAATGAATATTTCCATCCCAGTGTGTCGAGGACAAAAACAAGAAAGTATGGTAAAAATAGAAGTAAAATTTTCCACTTCAGGATGCTGAGGTGATGATAAATAGTTGAAGGCCCGACCTTGTAAATCAGTGTGAAAAGTATGGCACAACCAACAATTAACAGTAATATCTTGATTTTTTGTTTATTTATCACTAATCATCCTAATCTGAATTGTTCAAAAGAACCCTCTATACCTTCTAGTAGGGTGGGCAACCTGCCCGACTGCGTCGTTCGGGCGGGTGCCCACCCTACATAAGTTTATTTGTAACATAATAACCTGTTTCTATCAATGTTTATGAAATATTCTGGGATGATTACGCCGTTTTCAGAAGGAGAGTGAGTGGGAGTAGCTTAAAGCGTTCATTATAACTGCAGTTTAAACGGATATGGTTTTAAGCGGCCTGTAAAAAATTTCTCTGTACAACAAATGTGCAAAATTTACAGAACTGAACTCAGTTTCTCCGGTAGAAAAGCTTCATGTATGATAATCAGCGTTGATCTTTACGTATTCCTTTGATAGATCACACGTCCACAACGTAGCACTTTTGTTACCCTTTCCAAGGTATAACTGAATTGTGATCTCATTCTTCTTCATTTCACTGAGTAATTTCTTTGGGAAAGGCGTAACCGGCAAACCATTTTTATATATCATTATTTTGTTAACAGATAATTTTAATTTAGATTCGTCAAGAGGAATTCCAGCGTAACCCGCTGCCGAAACGATCCTTCCCCAATTAGGGTCTTCGCCATTAATGGCGGTTTTTACTAATAGCGACTCTGCAATTGTCCGTGAGACCTTCTTTGCATCTGATGTTGATTTTGCTTCATATATCTCTATCTGAATAAATTTTGTAGCGCCTTCACCATCCTTTACGATTGCCTTTGCCATGTTCAGGGTGACATAATCAAGCGCCTTCTGGAACAATGCAAGGTCAATTTTATTTGAAGATGTTATATTGCGGTTGTGTGCCATACCGTTTGCAAGAATAGCGACCATATCGCTTGTACTCATGTGGCCGTCCACGGTGATTTGGTTAAAAGAGCCATCTGTAGATTTCTTGATGCAGGATCTTAGAGTATTTAAAGAGATTGAGGCGTCGGTGGTGATAAAGCAGAACATTGTAGCCATTTTTGGTGAGATCATGCCGGAGCCTTTGGCTATTGCTCCGATGGTGACCTCTTTTCCGCCTATTTTTGTCTTAACGGCAATGTTTTTTGGTACGGTGTCGGTTGTCATTATGGCTTTTGAAATGTTTATTGAATGAGTGTTCTGATTTCCTAAACGTGCAAAGGATTTGCTTATGCCGGATTTTATCTTTGCCATTGGAAGGTAATGCCCGATTATGCCGGTAGAAGCGACTATGACTTGGTCCGGTTTGATGTTCAGGTGTCTGGATGTTAGCTGTGCCATTGTTTCAGCATCCTTATAACCCTTTTTACCGGTACATGCATTGGAGTTTCCACTGTTTACGACTATGGCATGTACGGCGCCGTTTTGCACAACCTTTTTGCTGTATTTTATTGGGGCGGCGGCTATCCGGTTTGTAGTAAAAAGCGCAGCAGCCTTGCACGGCTGTTCTGAGAAGATGATAGCGATGTCGTGGCTTTTAATATTTCTTTTTAAACCACAATGTACAGAACCGGCTTTGAAGCCCTTTGGAGCAATGACTCCTCCGTTAGTTACCTTAATCATAACATGAGATTAAACATTGGATTTAAGGAAGGAAAACAGCGGCGGATACAACCGTAGACCACAAGCCTCTTTTATCACCCCTTGCCGATTGGGTAGTATTTCTGGATTTAACTATTTTGCCGCTCATTCGATATATCTCTTTACGTTCGTCGTAATTCTTCTCCGAATCAAACTCAATACCCAATGTACTGGCAAGCATGGTTGCCGCAAGGTCTTCCGCATAATCACCGGATATTTCATCTGTTTCACCATTTGCATGATGTTCACTTAAATATCCGTAATGGTTGGGTTCGGCAGGCACTGCTAAACCGACTGAGGTGGATATCATTCTATTCGGCTCATTGGTTGAATTAGTACTCATTACACAGAATACTATCTGGCCGGGTTGAATTTCTTTAACACCTTGCGTCTTTGAGACAATCTTGCAATTTGGCGGAAAGATACTTGACACACTGACAAGATTACATTTTTCTATTCCTGCTTTTCTTAAAGCAAGCTCAAAACTAGC
>CAKKPF010000058.1:0-25512 GCA_919901575.1 Candidatus Brocadiaceae bacterium | reverse complement strand
AAGCTCGAAAGACTGTAACTTCTCTTTATGCTTGCCTACTCCTTTTGTGAAGAACACCTTTTTTGGTACTGATTGCATTTCTATAATATCTTTAAATGTTAATAAATTAACACACAAGAAACGTTACAAGTCATTTGGCATAATAAAGAAGCAAATTTTTAAGCAAATTGCAACATAATTTTGTATTAAGGTTCGGAAAAAAATAACTTTAAATTCTCGCATCTCATTTTCAGGCTATCTTTGTCCGATCTTCATTCGCCGAATCCTCAACGCAGCTAAGGCTGCGCTTCCGGTTCGGCTCAATCAGATCGACCAAATCTGACCTAAACCTGAGCGCGATAAAATGTAAAGTTATTTTTTTCCCGAACCCTTATTCTGTCAAAAGAATTTTCCTTATAAGGTTAAGCGTTGGTTCTCAATAAGCAGAGGAACCATCCCCCTTAATCCCCTCCCTTTCGGGATGATTCCAGTGCTGGATTCCTTGCCAGCTAGACCCGTCCCCGCCAGAATGGGGGATTAAGATAGTCGGGATTCATCCGGGCGGGTAATGTCATTCTGGCGGGTGAAAGCAAGGTTTGGCATGTGCCTGTTTGCGTGCGATGCACAGGCAGGCATAAATGTATGACTTTCACAAGTTATTGAGCAATTACGTTTATGACTTTAATTTTTTGCCCAGCTTTCTTTCCACAGACTGAACCTTAGCTGCGATTCGGCCTGTCCTGCCTTTATGATCATCTATTGAGATTGTGGTTAATACTCGGTCTGAATCTTTTAGGATCTTTTTGTGGCATTTCTTTATGAGCCCCAATACATCGTCCCAGTCACCCTCTAATATAGTACCCATGGCATGCAGTTTGTAATTTATTCCGCTTTCACTGACGATCTTTAATACTTCTGCTACCTGTGTACTCAAACTGTTTCCCTTGCCTATCGGCACAATACTAAAGTTTACGACCATTTGTTATCTCCTTTTTTTACATTAAAATTTTGAATTGTACAGAAACATATTTGACTTTTATCTATAAGGTATTAAAATGTCTTTTGGTTTAAGCGGAAGTGGCGGAGCTGGCAGACGCGCCAGGTTGAGGGCCTGGTCCTCGCAAGGGGGTGGGGGTTCGAATCCCCCCTTCCGCATTTATACAATCTTTTAATATCAAACACTTGCGATTTTTTAAAGTTTAAAACACCGTCACCAGAGGAATACCAGACTCTCACGGAGAGGTAAAGTGAATACTGCTTATATCACAATTTATTGTATATAACCATCATTTTTCCTCTTGATTTTGATGGTTACTTGAGTATTATAATCCCTAGTAATTCTACAATCTACAAGATTCCATATCACACAGACATATATAACATCAGATGATGGACAAGTTTTCATAAATTAAGTTTGTTTCTTACAGGGATGTAAATATATGAACTGTCTTACCAAATATAATTAGTGGTGTAACTTATAAGTAAGCAATATAATGACAAATATTTACTCTTTTAGTTAATAAATAGGTTGGATATCAAGTATTTTTGCAGAAACACGTATAAAACCAATTAGCAGTAGACTGGCCAGACTTATAGTTTCACTAATTTGTAGAATAAATATAAAAAGTAATGTTAGCGAAGAAAATCTTGATTAAAACTTTCACTATTTCTTGGCAACTATGAATTCACCAAGCCCATATCAAAATAGATACTGGAAAGAACTCTTTCAGTTGAGGGTTCATGTTAATTATCTTGAAATTTACATGGAAAAATCTGAATTTTTAGATAAATCAATCAGTATCTTTCTTGCCGTCACATCAAGTAGCAGCATTTGTGGTTGGGCTATTTGGAATAAATATAGTTTTATTTGGGCAGTTATAATTGCTGCCTCACAATTATTAAATGCAATCAAGTGGTTTTTGCCTTATCGTACAAGGCTTAAGACATTAAGCAATATATTGCGTGAGCTAGAAGAATTATTAAATTCATTTGAAGTGAAATGGTTTGATGTTGCTGAAGGTAACTTAACTGAAGAAGAAATAAACAAATTACAATTTGAAATTAGAAATCGAAAGACACAAGCAGTACGAAAACATCTTGGTATTAATACTTTGCCAACTAAAGATAAATATTTTGCCAAAGCAAAAGAATTGGCTAACACTTATATTCAGAACTTTTACGGAGAATAAGAATGTCAAAAGAAGAGAAACCGTTTGAACCCAAAAGAACACCGAAACCGGCAGAGCCAAAGCCTCGTACTCATGAAAAAGGTTTACCTCCAGTTGATTATAGTCCGCCACCACCTCCAGTAAAGCCGCCGAAGAAAAAATGATGCGCTAACAAACTAATTCAGCCGACTGCAAAAAGCGCAGCAGCTGATCTTGTCGTTACAAGTAATTAAGTAGGTGTTAATAACACACTAATCATATCCCATAGAGCAAAACCGAGGAGGGTGACAAATGTTTGTACTGGCAAGATACATAGGAGAAAGCTTATATGACTGATGTGACTGCTCATATTGCCTCTAGGATGTTGTCCGTCCCCAGCCCCCAAGAGAACGAGGAGCATCTTTGCCCCTGTTACGAACAGATAATCGGGGCTGCGTATGGACTAATTACAGCGGAAAGAATGGCAATTCGTGAAAGGAAACTGACTTCATCCTACCATCAAGAAGTAAGACTTAAACTGGCTCAAATCCTTGCAAATGAAGAACCCTTTTCAATGCACGCTCCAAAGGAGTGGATAACATGGGCAAACGGATTTTATTTCAATGTAGCCATTCAACGACTTATTTGGGTTGGGGATCGTCTCCTCACAGTCTTTGGGAGACTGCCAGCAATTTGTTGTGAAGTCGTTCCCCAAATACCACGAAAGCGGGGACTCGGGTTAGAAGCGCTACTAGAGGATGCAAGAAATCGCCTTGGGCACGAACATTTCTCAACCTCACCAAACGTCGCTAAGATAGTTGCGATGCTGAGTACACCGTTTGATGCGTTGCAAACTGAGGTAACGGAAAGCAACTATCTTCGGGCAATCCGTTGGGATGTAAATAAGAGAAAGCATGCTATTGGAGGCTTTCACCGTTCCTCCGTCGCAGACGTTGACACAGCACAGGAGCCTTGGATTGGTCTTGGTCAGGACAAACAGTTTGAATTCGCTTTGAAAGGCTTCAAGATCATTTGTGATGTTTATTCGGATCTTCACGAACTTTATTTCGTTCGCCAAATAATTAAATAAGTTTAATAAAACACGAATCTCACAGAGCAAAACCAAGAGGGTGACAAATGCTCATATTAACAAGGAAGTTAGGCGAAAGCGTAGTAATAGGAGACGACATAAAAATCATGTTTTTGAGACAGATTCTTATCTATAAAAAGAGGTTGATATGAAGAAAGCAGAAACCAGCCTAGTACCACAAGAGACAATAGAAGGCAAGATACTGCTTATCAGGAGTAAAAAGGTAATGCTTGATAGGGATTTGGCTATTCTTTATGGCATTACTACAGGCAATTTGAATAGGTCGGTGAGCAGAAACCTGGAACGTTTTCCTGAAGATTTCATGTTTCGCTTAGCCAAGGAAGAATTCAACAACTTGAAGTTCCAATATGGAATATCAAGTTGGGGTGGAACTCGTAAAATGCCACGGGTGTTTACAGAACATGGCATTTTAATGCTTTCATCAGTCCTTAATAGCCCAAGAGCCATTCAGGTCAATATCCAGATTATGAGAACATTTTCAAAGCTCAGGGAAATGATTCTAAGCCATAAGGAATTACAGAGAAAGATTGAAGCTATGGAAAAGAAGTATGATTATCAGTTTAAAATTGTCTTTGATGCTATAAAGAAGCTATTAGAACAACCTGAAAAACCAAAAGGTAAAATAGGTTTTCGCAGCAGGTAGTACAATCTCATTTTTAGGAAACCAATTCATAATTCTTCGGATACTTCCTTTAAAACAGGAATATTGATTGATAAAATCCCTTTATTAAGGGGGGATTCTAGTGGTATTTGTGGTTTGTCATACCCACTCTTTTCAACTATCGCCTTTACCAGTCCTGGAATTGTATACTCATCGGCCTTTATAGAGACCTCAATGCCCATTTCTTCCGCAGTCTTGGTTGTTATTGGCCCAATGCTTGCAAACTGAACATTCTTTTTAAATGCAGATAGATTATCTTCGCCAACGATCTTGGCAAAATTCCTCACTGTTGAAGAACTTGTGAAGGTTACAATGTCAACTGTTCCATCCTTTAATTTGTCCAGAACAGTATTGTCTCCGTTAGTTGCAGCAACTGTTTTATAGGCAACTATATCTGCAACATCCGCTCCCATTTTCTGCAGTTCTTCAGGGAGGTAGCTTCGTGCAATATCTGCTCTGGGCATCAGGATTCGCTTTCCCTTGAGGGCTTCTATTTCTTTAAGCGCTTCTACCACACTTTCAGCAACATATTTGGGCGGCTGGCAGTCTACTTTAAGATGAAACCCCTTTATCCTATCTGTCGTTGCAGGGCCTATGGAACATATCTTTACTCCCTTAAGGTCCCTAACGTCTCTGCCCAGCTCAAATAATCTGTGAAAGAAACAATCGACGCCGTTCACACTGGTGAAGATAATCCAGTCAGTGGACTCTAATCTTCCCAACTCCTTGTCCAGGGGGGCGAAGTCGTCAGGGCTGGTTATTTTTATTGTAGGGAATTCCAGGACATTTGCGCCGAGATCGGTTAGTTTCTCTGAAAACTCACTTGCCTGGTCTCTGGAGCGGGTGACGACTACAGTTTTACCGAAAAGAGGCCTTGTTTCGAACCAGTTAAGCTGGTCTCTGAGATTTACAACTTCTCCTACTATCGTGATTGCAGGGGGTTTGATGTTTTTTGCCTTTTCTACAATATTTGAGAGTGTGCCTGTTACTGTCTCTTGTGCAGGAGTGGTTCCCCATCTGATTACAGCGACAGGCGTATCCTTGGAACGTCCGTGTTTGACAAGCTGGCTGACTATATTTGGAAGGTTCTTGATTCCCATATAGAATGTCAATGTGCCTAACCCGGTGCTTAATTTTTCCCAGTCTATATCGCTTTGATCTTTTGTAGGGTCCTCATGACCGGTGATGAGTCCGAAAGTGGACGTATAAGAACGATGTGTCACCGGTATACCTGCGTAAGCAGGTGAAGCGATGGCCGCAGTTATTCCAGGGACAACCTCAAAAGGTATATTATTTTTTTTTAAAACGAGAGCCTCTTCTCCACCTCTGCCAAATACATATGGGTCCCCGCCTTTCAGCCTGGTTACAACCTTATTTTCCATGGCCTTGTCTACAAGCAGTTGATTGATGTCTTCCTGTTCCATCGTGTGCTGATTCCCTTTTTTCCCAACATAGATTATTTCTGCATCGCTTCTGGCATTTTTTAACAGAGAATGGTTAACGAGATAGTCGTAAACAATGACATCGGCTTTTTTTATGCACTCAAGCCCTTTTACTGTAATTAATCCCGGGTCACCGGGGCCTGAACCTACAAGGTAAACAATATTTTCTTTCATATTTTTTTACCATTTCTTCATTTCAAGTTATATTTCGTGTAAAACAACTGTAATACTTAGTTATAAATTGATTCTTTGCATTGCTTCTTTTACATATTCTACTACAGATTCATCCTGGTCGCCAAGCGCCTGTTTTAGCGCGGCTACTGCCTTGGTTCCTCCAATTCTACCAAGCGCCCAGGCCGCCATCTTTCTTACTTCAGGGTCATTGTCTCCAAGCGCCCATGATAGAGGTACTATTGCTTTCTCGTTTCCAATCCATCCAAGCACCATTGCAGACCTTTCGCGGGCAAATTTACTGATATCTCTCAGCGTTAAGATCAGGTATGGTACCGCATCGTCTCCAATCTCTATAAGAGCCCAACTGGCTCTTCTACGTGTACTTATCCCGTTGGCGCCTAATGAAAATATGAGGGCTTCAGTTCCACCTTTCCCAATTTTTGCTAACGCCCATGCTGCTCTATCGCGTGCCCATGAAGCTTCGTATCCGGCATCAACATTTAAGAGAGCTTTAAGTTCATTTACGGCTCTCTTGTCACCTGTTTTTCCCAGGGCGCCGGCACAGCCTCCTTTGACCATCCAGCTGCTGTCATTTTTAAGTGCCTTTGTCAGGGCAAAAACAGAATCGGTATTTTCGATACTACCTAATGCCCTTGCGGCATCATATCTGACAAAAGGGTCATTATCATTTAACAATATTTCCTTTAATACCGGAACAGCCTGCTTGTCTCCAATCATTTTGAGCGCCAGTATAATTTCTCTCTTCAATTCCGGATCTGCAGATTCCAATTGTATAATAAGCGGGCCTACTGCGCTTTTGTTTTTGGCAAGGCCCAGGGCCCACGCAATGTTTCTTTGAACCAGACTGGCGGAAAGTAAGCGGTCGTCCTCCTTTTTTTCTTCCCTTTTAATGGCCGACATTATCTTTTTGAAAGGGTCGAAACGTTTAAGAGATTTCTTGTAAGTTAAAAGTTCGATTAATGGAGGTATAGAGAGTTCTTGTGGCAGGGTGCTTAACACAAACGCCGCCATTCTTGACCTGTCAGGAGACCCCTGTGTAATTGCATCAATGAGGGCTTCAATTTGTCCTGTATTGCCGTCTATATTCGGTTCTGACCCTTTTTTTGTTTCGGCTTTCCCTGGTTCACTTATAGTCCTATAATGCAGGATATCTATTGCAACGCTTGGGTAGTCAGTCAGGATAACGTCAACACCATTAACCAATCCTTCTTTCATTTTATCTCTATTATCCGTGCCCAACAGACTCGTTCCGACATGATTATGCTTTTTGTGGACAATGTCTATTACATCATTAGTTAATTCATTTGGTGGTATAAATACCAACTCTGCTCCCTGGATGCCAATGTCTTTATTACGAATTTTGTCTAATATTCCGCTAAAATAAATCTGATTTATCATGTCAAACTCGTTAATAAGAGACAGTGTTTTCTGTTCAATACCGTACTCTTTAATATTTAGAATGATTTTGATATTTCTTTCTTTAGCAAATCGCAGGACATCTGATAGAAGCGGCACTCTTTCTCCAGCGAATCTTTCTCCCTTCCATGAACCTGCATCGTACTGTCTTATTTCATCATATAATAATTTATTGACGTAACCCTTGCCGTCAGTTGTACGGTCAATTGTGTCATCATGCATTAAGATTAATCTATCATCTTTTGTTTTCCTTACATCTACTTCTAAGCCGCCTACACCTGTATTTAGCGCCTTTTCAAAGGCAGCAAATGTATTTTCGGGGGCATCTTCTAATGAACCGTGCTGTGCTATAACCACAATGTTTTTGGATAATTCTGCGGGAATGGTTATCCTTAAATGTATTATAAAAACTAGTATAGTTATGAAAATTATGCGAGGTAATTTATTTTTCATCTTCATTTTATTATAACACTCAGAAGATTTTCCAGTGCGGCTTACCTTCCCAGTGTACTCTTTTCGAATTTATATCAAAAGAAATCTTTTCAGAAAAAGTTCGGGCGCCTGACCGCCTTAATTCAGCCAGGGGGTTTCCTGTAAGTACCGCCAGGTCTTCCGTGAGGTCCCATACAAGCAAAGTTCCCAGTCCTTCCGTATTATCCAAATCCGGACTTACAATATAAACATTTCCGAATGCAGTGATTTTTCTTATCTTGTCTTTGCCATTGAAAAAGACGTCCAGTCTGTCACAATCAAGCTTTTCTTCCCCTTTAGTGACTTTAACCATTTCATAGAAGTTTGCCATCTGATTACTGCCGTTATAGATCATCTCTTTATTCCAATCAATTTCAATGAACTCGAAAACTTTGTCTTCTTTTTCTGAGTGGGATTTAGCTAACAGATTTCCTTTTCCTTCAGCAAATACTTTATTTTCGGTCTCCGAGAAAATGATTTTTGGCGCTGATATCTGCTTGTCGCCATCACTTACTGAGGCCAGCGGGCTTCCGAATAACTCGATATAATTATTTGTAGAAGTCCATACAAGTTTCTCTCCGCGTGCTTCTCTGAATGAATCATCTTTTCTTTCGATCAGGTGTATGTCCTTTGTGGCTTCCATTTGCTCCAATGTGTCATTCTTATCATCGAATGTTACTAACAGTTTTCCACAGTATAGTTTAGTCTTTCCTTTATTTACCACAACATCATCTTCAAAAATAGCCTGATTTGTGTTCTGATGAAAAGACATTTTTCCCTTCCAGTTTATTGTGATGTTTTCATAGGTTGTGCCTTTATCGGAAGATGCAAAGATTATTTTTGTTTTTTTGTTAACATCCTTTTTATCGCGCCTTAAGTTGACTATGGTGGTTAGTTGTCCGCTTACCGGAACATCCATTCTGCCGTGAGCTTTGGAGAACTCAATCCGGGATGCAGTTATTGATACCCTGTCATCGAAGAATTCAGCTACTGGATCATCTTCCAGTATTGCGATTTCTTTTTCTGAATCCCATGTCAGTTTTTCACCTTTTGCATTTCTTGCGCCATCTGATGCCAGCACATTTCCACTTGCTATTACCTTTTTTAAGCTTTCTAATTCCGAGTCAAAAGGCACTGATAATTTATCGGCAAAAATAGTGGATTTGCCTTTTGAGATACGTACGTTATCATGAAATGTGGCAAGTTTATTTTTGTTTTCAAAGACCAGTTCTCCGCTGGCTCGTATAAATATGTTTTCTGCAATATTTCTATTTGCAACGGTTCCTTTATCGGAAAATAAGAATAAATCGTCCTTATTACTTTTTATCTCCATTTCCGGGTCATTCTTTATCGATGCTTTTGAGTCAGATAAACTAATTTCAAAACCAGTTCCGGTAATATTCATCTGTTCCCCTTTGACTGTAACCGAACCGTCTGAATTAACTATTTTTTTATCAGGTAAGTACCTTAAATCAACTGTATATATTTTAAGCTTTTCTCCTAATCTGGTTATTACATTACCATAAAGAAATCCCTTATTAGTAGTCTTGTCTATCTCTCCGAAATCTGAAGTTATAACAACGTCTTTTGGTTGGTTGTTATTATTTTCACTGCCATTCTTACTTGTGCTTATAAACTCGATTTCCGGTTTTGTAATTCTATAGATTGTACTATCAAGAAAGACGGTATAGGCGCCTCGAATTACGGAAACTTCCCTGCCATTTTCATCATAACTTGGTAAATAAAGTCCGTAAATTTCCTGAGTAACGTCTTTTGTGCCAGGTACTTGAGTTAGTCTCTGCTTTCTTTTAGAGTCTTCATCTATAATTTCCTTTAACATGGGTTTTTCTTCTCTCTTAATATAAGATGTATATCTAAACAAACCTGAGATTGATAATGCTAAAATTAACAAACAAATTATTATAATTCCCAAATAAACGAGTCGTCTTCTTTTTATAGTGAAAGCCATTATATATGAATTTAATATTTTAGTAATATCTTGAGATTATGGCGTCCCATTTGCCCTGTGATTTCAGGATTTTCTCTGTTACTTCACGTATAGCGCCATATCCACCGTGTGCATTGGTTATATATGAAACGCTTTCCTTTACCTCTGATGGAGCGTTCGGTACGGCAACTGAGAAACCAACTTTTCTCAGGATAGGCAGATCAATAAGGTCGTCGCCAATATAACAAATTTCATTATCTTTTATTTTGTGTTTCTTGAGAATCTTTTCATAAGCTTCTAACTTGTTATGTATGCCAAGGTATACGTCTTCTATGCAAAGTTCTTTGGCTCGAAGCTCAACGACCTTGCTTTCTCTTCCACTGATAATAGCAGTCTTTATACCTGCACGATGTAAATATGTAATGGCAGCGCCATCTTGTACATAAAAAGCTTTTGATTCGATCCCGTTTGCATCTAATATGATTTTGCCATCTGTAAGAACTCCATCCACATCAATAATAACCATTTTCACATTATTCAACATTTATATCTCCGTTATGAGAAAAGATAGATACCTTAATATGTGATCTTGTAAGGTTTTCAGCTTAAAATGGTATATAGTTTAGAGGCCAAAAATTATGATTTTCTATGAAGGAAATCCGTAATTTACTAACATTTAGGTTTGGGCAGTCTTAGTTTGAATTACATTATTAAATTAGTTTCCTGTGTCAAGTAAATCCTGTACGTCAATTATTCCAATGGGGGTGTTGTTATTGTCTACAACAGGAAGCTGGTCAATTTTGTTTACTCGCAATATTTTGTATGCCTCTGATGCAAGGCAGCCGGTTGTGATGGATTTCGGGTTTTTTGTCATAACATCTTTGATAGCATTATTGAGAAAGGAAGTACCTTTGTGAAGGTTTCTTCTAAGGTCGCCATCAGTAAAAAACCCAACCAGTTTGTTGTTTAAGTCAATTATGTTCACGGCTCCCGGGTTACCCTTTGTGTCGGTCATGATTTTGAGTGCGTCTGCCACAGTAGTATCTTCATTAGTTACCGGATTTTCTTCACCTTTCCGCATTATTGCATCGACAGGGAGAAGCTTCCTCCCAATCTCGCCGCCCGGGTGGTAAAAGGCGTATTCTTCTTTACTCAGGTTTCTTTTCTTGAATACCGTTAAAGCCAACGCATCACCCAATGCAAGCATGGTTGTAGAACTTGCAGTAGGAGCAAGGCCTAACGGGCAGGCTTCATCAATATTGCCTATATATAAGACTATGTCGCTGTACGTTGCCAGGTTGGATTTATTGTTGCCTGTTATTGCAATAATCTTTGCGCCGATTTTCTTTAAAAATGGTATAAGTTGAATTATTTCAGTTTCGCCGCTGTTTGAAAGAGCTAAAACCACATCTTCTGCAACTACCCTTCCAAGATCGCCATGTTTTGCTTCAGAAGAATGCAGCCAATGCGAAGGAGTGCCCGTACTGGCTAATGTGGCCGAAATTTTCTGGCCTATAATGCCTGCTTTACCAATTCCTGTTACGACAATCCTTCCTCTGCAATTAATGACTAAATCAACCGCTTTCTGAAAGGTGTCGTCAATAAGGTGTATAAGGTTTTTGACTGCATTTGCCTCTATCTTTATTACGTCTTTACCATATTCTACATCTGTTAAAGTTGTTTTCATAATTGGGTTGTGAGAAACGAAGACTAATTATAAATACTGTTGTATTATATGCATAAGTAATTTTTATTCAAGCTAAACTTTGCTTGACATACTATGTGAAGCGTGATAATATGTCAATTTTACTACACGAAACGAATTAGAATGCATGGGTTTTGATCCTAAAAGTATACTTCTTTTTGCAATCGCAATATTATATGCCCTGACTATTCACGAATTCTTTCATGCCTGGACTGCCAACAAATTAGGTGATCCAACGGCCAGAATGCAGGGGCGTCTTACCCTTAATCCGATAGCGCATCTTGACCCTGTCGGGACAATTTGTTTTATTATAGCTCATTTTGGTTGGGGAAAGCCGGTGCCAGTAAACCCCGGTTATTTTAAACATCCCAGGCGTGATGATGTGATTGTTTCTGCTGCAGGGCCTATTTCGAATTTTGTTTCGGCCTTCTTTTTTGGTTTAATTTTTCAAATATCATACAAATTTGGTGTAGATACAAGTTATCTTGTAAACGATTTACGCAACTTATTGTTGACGGCAATACAGATAAACTTAATATTAGCTATCTTTAATTTTATACCGCTTTATCCGTTAGATGGTTCACATATTTTGAAGGGATTTTTACCTCGCAGTATGCTTCCAGGGTATGAAAACATATGCAGGTATAGCCCATTCATTTTACTTGGGGTAATATTGCTTGGGAATTTTGCTCATATACCAATATTATCTTATATTGTTTGGCCGCCGACAATTTTCTTTTTTAAAATATTTTCTGGTTTTTAATGGTTATTAAATAGGTAAAATGCAAACAGAATATAAAATTGATCTTGATATTTACAACGGACCGTTGGATTTGCTTCTTTATTTAATTCGCAGAGAAGAGGTTGGTATATATGATATACCAATAGCGAAGATTACCGATCAATATATGATGTATCTGGATGAATTACAAAGCGTAGATATTGGATTGGCTGGAGATTTTCTTGTTATGGCTTCAACCTTAATGTATATAAAATCTCAAACACTTTTGCCACGCACTGAAATAGTTGATGGTGAAGATGAAGAAGACCCGAGACTGGAACTGGTAAAACAGCTCCTGGAATACAAAAGATACAAAGAAGCGACTTCAACAATGACAAGGTTGTCTGAGGAGAGGAGTCAGAGATTTTCAAGGCCTGAGGAGAGGCTGATAGATGATGAAGAAGAGGGAAATGAGAAATTGCATTTGGATGAGATAGATGTGTGGAAACTTGCACAATTTTTCTCAACCTTTATGAAGCAGACCATGGGAGATGTGATTACGAAAATTGTATATGACGATACTCCGGTACGCGTATATATGGACAAGGTTATAAACAGCTTAATTAATGCTTACGCAATTTCATTTAAGGAGTTACTTTATAACAGCAATGGCAAGGTAGAGATTATAGGCATTTTTCTTGCTTTGCTCGAATTAGTGCGCCTGAAAAAGATTAAACTTGAGCAATTCCGGGATTTTGATGAGATTCGGATAACTGCAAATGATAATTAGTCTTTTTCTTAGCCAGTCTTTGATAGAACATCTGTTTATTTATACTGAACGTTTTTGAGGTGATTTTAATGATTGACAAAGAACTGTTAGAGATACTCGCTTGCCCGCTTTGTAAGACGGAAGTTAAACTTGAAGGCGACAGGATAGTTTGCACTAATTGTGGGAGGCGGTACCCGGTAAAAGACGATATTCCCGTAATGTTAATTGACGAGGCAGAGTTACCAGCAGAAGACAAGGAATGAACTGATTTCATGTAGATTGTTTTTTAAGGAAATAGCATCGGATAGATTGGTACGTGGTTATTTATCATTTTGGGGAATATTATACATTTTATTTAATTTGTTTCTGTATTCAATCAGGTATAAGTATTTTCCTGCCTCATTTATCCTGAAATAACATTCACTCCTGTATACAATCGCCTTTTTGTGAGACCGGAATTGAGTGATTTAGACGTAATTAATTATATTTGACCACCATATTTTATAAAATATTTCTTTATTCAAGGAAATTTGGGGAACAAGTGAATGGATAAGAAAGCGTTAATGGCTTTTGTCCTTTGTGGAATAATAATGCTTTATTTCTTTAATACGATGCAGCAGCCTCAGCATCCTGGTGAGGAAGGTGCGGAAAAAGTTGCAGAAGAAACTATTGAGGAAGAAATAACTACAGGGGTAGAAGAACAAAAGATTGAGAAGGCTGAGAAGATTGAAAAGAGTGAGAAAATTGTTCAAGAGGATATAGGTTTGCAGGATTACATTTTGATACAAAATGATGTGATGAAGACAGTATGGACTAATGAAGGCGCTGCGTTGAAATCTGTAATATTGCCGGAATTCAGGAACCCGGAAAGAACTCAGGTTTTAGAGTTACTTAAACCGGCAAAAACAGATTCGCTGCCATTAAGTATGAAATTGACGGAGGAAGGAAAATATCAACTGAAAACCCGTAGATATAAGGTGGTTAAGAGTGCGTCTGACAGGGTTGTTTTTACTACCCTTTTAGAGAATGGAGTTCAAATAACGAAGGACATATCTTTGAAGAGCGGGAAATATTATTTTGATGTCGCCATAACTCTGCAAAACACTACGGATTCTGAGATTTTGACATCATATTCAATAACGGCATCTAATGGTATATATCCGGAAGCAGACAAAATTTCCGGTCTTGCATCAATATCCGGAGTAGATGTAGGAAAAGGTAAGACGAAGATTGTACATACAGATGTTAAGGACATGCCGTATAAAAACGAATCTGAAGGTATTTCTTTGGCCGGTTCCACTAATAAATATTTTGCGGTTGTCTTAAAATCTTCGATAAGCAATAGAATAGCAACTACAACAACTGAGTCAGTTAAAAATACAGATCCACTTTATAAGGATGATTTTATTGTAGATCTCCAGGCAAAAAGAGTTGCTATACCGGCACAGGGCGAAAGAAGGCATGATTACATTTTCTTTCTCGGGCCAAAGAAGAAAGAGGCTTTAACTCAGTGCGAAGGCCTTTTAGCGATTTTAGATTACGATTATGGTATGACAAGGTCTATATGTAAGATACTTGTAAAAATACTGAATACGTTTTATGGGCTTATTCCCAATTATGGAGTTTCAATACTTCTGCTTACCTTTCTGGTAAAGCTGGTGCTTTTTCCCTTAACCAGGAAAAGCCAGTTGTCGATGGTCAGGATGCAGCAACTGCAACCCCTTATCAGCCAGTTAAAAGAAAAGCATAAAGGCGATAAACAAAAGATGGGGCAGGAGCAAATGAAGCTGTTTAAGCAACATGGGGTAAATCCCATGAGCGGCTGCTTCCCGATCATGCTTCAAATGCCGGTATTCTTTGCCTTATTCAGGACACTTCAATCTTCCTTTGAGATGAGGCAGGCGCCTTTTGTATCATGGATTGGTGATCTGTCAGCGCCTGATAAATTATTACAACTGCCATTCACCATGCCATTTCTTGGGGAATGGTTTAACATCTTACCGTTAATAATGGGTGTTGCGTCATTTGTGCAAATGAAATTGACACCAAAAACTGTTTCTGGAGATGACCCTCAGGCAAAGATGCAGCAGAAAATGATGCAGATGATGCCACTCATATTTCCTTTCATACTTTACAACTTTCCATCAGGCCTCACCCTTTACTGGACAACCAGTACGCTGATCAGTATCGGTGAACAAATATTTATTAGAAGAAGTGTTAAGAAGCTTGATATCTATTACAAAGGGAAGAGGGTAATTGAGGGTAAGGTAAAGGTAAAATAAGATTCACTTCTGTGTAGATAAACGGAAATCATGTCCTTCAGTCTCAACGACAGTATATTAGCAATCTCCACGCCTTCCGGCAGATCTCTCAGGGCGATTATCAGGCTTAGCGGCAAAGATGTGTTTGACTGTTTAAGTAGCGCCTTTGTGCCAGATGATGGTTGGAAGGTTACGAGTGAAAAAGGTTTTAGTTCCTGTCAAGGCCGCATTTATCTTGAAAGTGAAAAAATCAGGATTCCCGCCTGTATTTACATTATGAAGTCCCCAAATTCATATACCAGGGAAGATATTGTAGAAATCCATACCTTTGGCTCGCCTCCATTACTTGAAATGCTTATGGAAAAACTGCTTTCCTCGAGAAGAGAGAAAGTTTGCAGAGAAAATAATGAAGAACCGGCAAGGAGCATTCGGATTGCAGAGCCCGGTGAATTTACCAAAAGGGCATTCCTTAATGGGAGAATAAGTCTTGCCGAAGCGGAATCGGTATTACACATAATACGTTCACAAACAGATTCGGAGTTGTTAATGGCCGTTTCAAATCTGAAGGGGAGGTTTACTGATCTCATGAATAACATACAGGAAGAATTGGTGAAACTTTGCGCCAGGATAGAGGTCGCTATAGATTTTCTCGATCAGGACATTGAACTAATCTCGCTTGATGAAATAAAAAAACAACTTGGGTATATAAAAGAGAAATTATGTATGCTTGCCGGAAGTGGACAAAAACCGAGGATATCTCATTATGGCGTAAAAACGGTTTTAATTGGCTGGCCTAATGCCGGCAAGTCAAGTTTGTTTAATAAGTTATTAAACCGTTCAAGGGCGATAGTAACACAGGTACGTGGCACGACCAGAGACACGTTAGAAGCTGACGTGGATTTAGAAGGAATAAATTTCCGAATTATAGATACCGCAGGAATTACTTATGGAAAAGGCGAATTGGAGTCTGTCATTGAGCAAAGAACATACGGTTCTATAGATGCTGCCCAAATCGTTTTATTTGTTATAGACGGGTGCATGAATCTCTCTAGTGAGCAGATAAAGTTCTTTGATTCTATAACTACAAGGAGCAAGATAATAGTGATTAATAAGATTGACCTGCAACAAAAGACTTGTTATGAAGATCTTTCCTCAAAGATGAAGGCCTTTCCGGTAGTCAAAACATCTGTGCTTACAGGTGAGGGATTGGATAAATTAAAAAAGATAATGGTCTCCACTATTTTTGAAAATAACATTGATATTTCTGCGTCAGATGTAGTTTTTACAATGAGGCAGAGAGATGTGATCAGCAGGGCGCTTGATATTTTAGAGCAAACATCGGATTCATTAATTGAAGGAATAGGCCACGAGCTTGTGGCGATAGATTTGAGAAAGGCATTGGATACTATTGGTGAGATTACCGGGGAGGTATTAACGGATGATATTTTGGACAGAATATTTTCAGAATTCTGTATCGGAAAATAAAATTGTTGATTCCTGGAAATCTACTTGACATTCTATATGTTGTATGTTAGTTTACGCAACATCCAATATATTGAGTCGCAAAGTTATTTTTGCGTGAGTCATTTTTTTATACTATGCCACTATGAAATGCTTATTCTGTAAGGTTGACAACGATAAGGTTATTAATTCAAGAGCGTCAACGGATGGATTGAGTGTAAAACGAAGACGGGAATGTTTAAATTGTGGCAGGCGATTTACAACATACGAGAGGGTTGGAGAAAGCCCTGTAAGGGTGATAAAGAAAGACGGCAGCAGGATTAATTTTGATCGTAATAAGATATTGTCAGTATTACTTAAAGCGTGTGAAAAAAGGCCTGTATCAACCGACACACTTGAAAACATTGTATCCGAGATAGAAAGTGTGATATACGACAAGTTTGAGAGGGAGGTAGCAACATCGTCTATCGGCGAGCTTGTAATGCAGCATCTCAGGATTTTGGATAAGGTTGCTTATGTCAGGTTCGCATCGGTCTATAGAGAATTTAAAGATATAAACGAATTTATTGACGAGTTGAAACCTTTAATGCCTTCAACTAATAAAACAAAACAAAAAAAGACAGGAAAGAATGGAGGGTAATAATACGATGACAATTGAAACAATTCAAAAGCGTGACGGTAGAATGGTCGCATTTGATGAAAGTAAGATAGCCGATGCTATTTTTAAGGCTGCAAAAGCTGTTGGTGGTGCAGACCGGTCTATTTCTACAGAGCTTGCAAGTGTTGTTACTCATTTTTTACAGAAAAGATTTGATGATATAATTCCTGGCATAGAGGATATTCAGGATTTAGTTGAAGAGATTTTAATTAAAAATGGACATGCAAAGACAGCGAAAGCTTACATACTGTACAGAGAAGATAGGGCAAAGGTACGTAAATCGCTCAGTGTCAGAAAACAAGTCACCAAGAGAGGTGATACAACCGATGCGGCGTTAATGGTTGATCTTGTATCCAAAGATGAATCATTTCCCTGGGACAAGAGAAAAATTGCAATGGCCCTGGAGAAAGAGGCGGAATTGTCAGAAGTTGTAGCTCGGGAAGTTGCTAGTGTCGTTGAGGGCCGCATTTTCGCTTCCGGCCTGAATCGAATAACCACGTCATTGATTCGTGAGTTAGTTGATAACGAGCTTTTTGAAAGAGGCTACAATGCAAAGCTTGAAAAACAGACCAGTATAGGCATGCCAAAGTTTGATATCGAACAACTTATATATTCAAAGGTTAAAGAAAACAGCAACATAGCCACAAATAATCCGGAAGCCATTAACCTTGCCGTTGCTGAAAACACTATGAAACAATACGCCCTCCAGGAAGTCTTTTCGAAAGACGTTGCAGAGGCGCATACTTCCGGGATGGTTCATATTCACGACCTTGGTTATCCAACCAGGGTATATTGTTCGTCCCATTCGCTGGAGTATCTGAAAAAATATGGATTAGATCTGGAAAATCTGGATACATCTTCTGGGCCTGCTAAACATGCCAGAACACTTACAGGTCATTTAAATACATTTCTTGCCTCGATGCAGGCTTATTATGCCGGAGCTTTAGGGATAGGTTACATAAACATTATGTATGCTCCATATGTAGAACATATGAGCTATGATGAAATGAAGCAGGAGGCACAACACTTAATCTTCAGTGGTTCACAAAGCGCTTTCTCTCGCGGGGGCCAGACATTATTTCTGGATTTCAATATACACACAGGTATACCAAATTATCTGAAAAAGATACAGGCTATTGGCCCGGGTGGAAAACCTACAGGCAGGCCGTATGGAGAATATGAATTGGCTTCACAGAGATTCACAAAGGCCATGCTTGATGTCTGGCGTGAGGGTGATTGCCACGGGCATGTATTTGCATTTCCTAAATGTGATTTGCATATAAGCCATGATACATACAAAGATCCTAAACAATATGAACTTTTGGAGTATGCGGCTCAGATTGCCAGTGAAAACGGGGTGCCGTATTTTGTCTTTGATAGAGATGAAATTACCCTGTCAGCATGTTGTCGACTGCGTACGACGATATCAGATAATTACATGATAGATCATCCGGAGAGTATGAGATTTTGTGGTTTCCAGAATATAACTGTAAGCCTTCCTCAGGCTGCTTACAGGGCCGGCAGGGGGAACCTTGATAACCTTTATAAGGAGATTGATAAGGGTATAGATATTGCCGTCAAGGCCCATTTACAGAAAAAGAAATTCATTACCAGGCTGATGTCAGGCCCTGAAATGCCGTTGTGGGAAATCGGCAAGACGGCAAAGGATGGCAGGCCATATGTAGATCTGGAAGCGGCGACTTACATCGTAGGTATTATAGGCCTGAATGAATGTCTGCAATATATGATTGGTAAGGAATTACATGAAGATGAAGAAGCCCTCAAGCTCGGCTTGCGCATTATCTCTCATATGTATTTCAAGGTAAAGGAAGAGGGGAAGAAACACAAACTGAAGTTCTCGCTTGAAGAATCACCTGCGGAAAGTGCAAGTCGAAGGCTTGCCAAGATTGATGTCAGAAATTTTAAGGAAGCTGTAGACCTGGTTAAGGGTCACATAAAAAGAGACGAATTTTACTATACAAACAGTGTTCATTTGCGTCCTGATGCGCCTGTGGATATGGTTAAGAGAATAGAGGTTCAGAGTATGTTCCATAGTATGATTGAATCCGGCGCTATAATACATGCATTTGTAGGCGAAGAGAGGCCTCCGGCCTCCAGTATTATGAAGCTGGTTAAACGGACTTTTGAGAATACACAGGCGGCACAGCTAACCATATCGCCTGAGTTCACTATTTGTAACCAGTGTAACCGTGTTATTCAAAGATTGGTGGATGTGTGCACTTACTGTGATTCATATAATATTTATGGAATAAGAAGGCGTGCATCACAAACCCGAATCAACAACTGGGACAGAACTAAGATGCATGAGTTAGTTGACAGGCACAAAGAGAATTCTAAGGTTTCAAATAAAGGTTGTAAATAGCAACTGAAAGGAGCTAAATTCTGTCGATAACGATAAAGGGTTTTATAGAGAGTAGTTTAATAGAGTGGGAAGGGAATATTGTTGCTATTCTCTTTCTTCCTCATTGTAATTTGAGATGCCCATATTGTCATGCTACTCATTTGGTAAAGAAACCTAACGAACTTGAGAGTATTCCGTTAGAGGTTGTAGAGCGAAGGATTGAAAAAAATAAGAGTTGGCTGGATGGTGTTGTTATTACTGGCGGAGAGCCGACGCTCCATGACGAAGTGGATTTGTTGATAAAAATCTTCAAAGATATGGGTTTAAAGGTCAGGATAGATTCGAATGGCACAAACCCTGATAAATTGGAGGATTTGATACAAAGTGAGTTGATTGACTGTGTGGCTATGGATATAAAGGCGCCTTTAAGAGAAGGGAAGTACGATGCGGCAAGCGGGGCATTGTGCAATCTGTCAGATATCGAAAGAAGTATAAAATTAATAATGGATAGTGGAATAGAATACGAATTTCGCACCACTGTCTGCCCCGCTTTTTTAGATAAGCCGGACATTGTCGAGATTGCGCAAAGCATAGCTGGAGCAATGAGATATACTTTGCAGACGTTCAGGCCGACTAATTGTCTGGACAGTAAGATGTTTGATGTTGTGCCTTATAAAGAAGAAGAAATGAAAGATATTGCTGAGAGTGCTCGGCGGTTTGTCGAAAACTGTTACGTTAGAGGTGAAGAAATGAAGGCCTTGAGCTGTAATTGGTAACTCTTCGAATATTTTGGTCCCATTTGTGTCTAAAGGAGGTGATATAATATGGCGGTAAAAAAAGCTACAAAGAAGAGCACAGCTAAAAAAACGACAGCTATGAAAGCATGTGGTACAAAGAAAAAAGCTACGGTAAAGAAGGCTGCAGCAAAAAAGACAGTAGCAAAGAAAAAATAAGGTTTGCTCAGGCTTGTTGATTAAGGCCTGAGTGTAGTTGATTTTGCGAATGTTACTAGCTAAAGGCTTTAAGAGTATGTAAATGTGTAGTATTTTGATCTATATTTTACGGGACCGAATATTTTGAGAGAGTTTAATGGGGCGCCTCCGCAATGGGGGCGCTCTTTTTTTATAGGGGTATAGTTAGTTATGCTGCTAAAAAAATTAGACTTATTTGGCTTTAAGTCATTTTCAGATAGGACGAGTTTTGAGTTTGAAAGAGGCATTAACGGCATCGTTGGTCCTAATGGATGTGGCAAGAGTAATGTTGTAGACGCTTTTAAGTGGATACTAGGGGAGCAAAGCGCGAAATCATTAAGGGGCAGTGAAATGCTGGATGTCGTATTTAACGGTACCAATACACGACCCGCTATGGGATATGCGGAAGCCTCGCTGACTTTTCTGAATGACAGAGATTTATTGCCGGTAGAATATGATGAGGTGTGCATTACAAGACGTCTTTATACCGCAGGAGAATCCGAGTATTTAATAAATAAGCAGCCTTGTCGCCTAAAGGATATTAAGGAACTGTTTTTAGGTACCGGAGTAGGGGGTGGGTGTTACTCACTTATTGAACAGGGAAAGGTAGATACGCTGCTGCAGGCAAATGCACAGGAAAGGCGTTTTGTTTTTGAAGAAGCTGCAGGTATCAGCAAATACAAAACTAAGAAAATAGAAACTATGTTAAAGCTGGAAAAGGTTGAACAAAATCTTCTCCGCTTAAACGATATAATCGAAGAGGTGCAGAAACAACTTCGTTCTATAAAACTTCAGGCGGCGAAGGCTTACAAATATAAAGAGCGTATAACCAGATTGAAGGAATTAAGGATAAAGCTCTCTTTGAAGAAATATAAAATGTTTAAGGACGAAAGAGCAATTGCTCAGGAACAGATACAGCAGGCGGAGCATCAGTGCCAGGAGACACTTTCTAACATTAAAAATATGGAGGCTGAAAGAGGCAGTGTGCAAATTAATATTAACGAACTCGCTTCCAGTCTCGAACAGTCTCAGATAAATATGACAAATCTGAATGCAAAGATCGCGAGTACACACGATAGGATAGAATTTAACCACAAGACTATAGAGGAGTTGAATATTCAAAGTGACAAATACGAGAAATATATTAATGTACTAAAAAATAAAATAGAAGAAGCAGAGAGTGGTATTTGTGATTTGAGTCAGGATTTAGAAAAAATACAGAAAGATTTATCAGAAGGAAATAGTAATTTGTCAATTAAGGAAACTGAGTTAAAGCAATATTTATATGAGTGTGACGCCCTCCAGCAGCAGATAGAAGAAAATAAAAAACAGGTAATAGATATGCTGCATAGAGGTTCCAGTCTTCAAAACGAGATAGGCAGTTTAAGTGCGGAGAGAGATACAATTGGCAACAGGAGGAACAAATTGCTAAAACGTCAGGAAGAGATATCATCAGAACTGGAACGTATAGAATGTGAAAGGCAGGGCCTTACGGAGCAAAGAGATAAAGTATTAGGCAAGATCGAAAACCTTGAGGCATGTTTGTCCGGGACTAACGAAAAAATAAAGGTTTTAAATGCCGGGATTCAATCTGTTGACAATGATATAAACAACCAACGACAATTGAAGAGTCGTAAGGAATCTCGTCTGGAAACCCTGGAAGACCTGGAGAAGCGTTTCGAAGGTGTGAGTTCTGGTGTGCAGGCTGTCTTGGAAGAATCCAGAAAGGATAATGGATTAATAAGCGGGCTTCATGGAATGATTGCTGATTTGATAAAGGTGGATGCCGCTTACGTATTTGCTATTGAGGCAGTTTTGGGTGATAGAGCACAAATAATCGTTGTTGATTCTATAAAGGAAATAATTCGCGCATTTGACTTTTTAAAAGAGCATGATAAGGGTTGTGTCAGATTCCTCCCGCTCGAAGATATAAAGGTGGAGATATCTGAGACATCAATTGATTTAAATATTCCAGGCATTGTAGGAAGAGCAGTTGATTTGATAAAAAGCAAAGATGGTTTCAGTTCTTTTGCAGAATATATTTTTAAAGATACGATTGTTGTTGAGGATTTTGATACGGCACTGCGGCTTTCCAGCAATAGCAATGGAGTAAGATGTTTTGTAACATTAGATGGAGAAGTAATTGAGCCTGGCGGTACAATTCTTGTTGGTAAGGGCAACGTGCAGCTTGGTCTTATTTCCAGGAAGACCGAGTTGGAAAATATCAAATTTGAGCTTACAAGAATTGAAGAGGAAATTGAGGCATGTGCAGACAGAAAGAGAATCAAGGAGAACGAGGTTGAAGATCTTGTTAGTAGAGCCGATGAGTTTAAAAGAGGGATAGACGCAGAGAATGTTGTTAAGGTGTCAAAGGAAAACAACCTTCAGAAAGAAGAGTTTAAGGTTGTTGAGCTTAGTGATGAAATTGACGTTAATGAGAGTGAAATAAATGAAATAAATGAACACATTGAAAATATTAACCTGAGAGAAGTAAAGCTTAATAGCGAGATAGCTAAATTAAATGATCAGCGTAAAGTCCTGGAATACCAGGTTGTGGTTTCAGATAACGAAAAGATACAAAAGGAAGCCAGTAGAGCAAATATACAGAATGAAATCACCGAACTTAAGGTTGTAATGGCACAAAAGGAAGAAAGAAAGGACAATATTAATACTACTGTTGGGAAATTAAAGAGGGAACTTCAGGGCAACAAGGAAGACCTTACATCAACTTATAGCGATATTAAAAGTTGCCGGGAAAAGACTGTTGAAAGTGAGAAGGGAATAACAGATCTGAACAAGCTGCTTGAAGAGCTGCAGACAGAAAAGATTTCGCTGGAGAAAGACATCGTAAGCCTGAAAGAAAAGCAAAGTATTTGTAACGTGCAGTTAACTGAAACAAGCAGGCAAATAGATGAGCATAGTGAAGAATATAAAACCCATGAACAGGTAATAAATAATCTGCGGTTGAAGGAGAATGAATTTAAGATAAAAATAGCAGATTTAGAAGAAAGAATTCGTGATGACTATAAGGTTGAACTGTCTGAATTCGCTTTAGAGCATGGAGAGGAAGATAACGAGTATATTGACTGGGAAAGTGTTCCCCGGGAAATTGATGAGTTAAAAGGAAAGATAGATAGGATGGGTAACGTTAATCTAGAAGCCATTCATGAGCAGACAGAGCTAGAAGCAAGAGAGGTGCATCTTATGGGCCAGATGGAAGACCTGCAAAAGGCTGAAAAGGCCTTAAAGGACATCATAAATAAGATAAACATTACAAGTCGGGAACTGTTTGAAAAGACATTTAATGAAGTAAGAATCCATTTCCATGAGTTATTTCGCAAACTGTTTGGTGGCGGCAGGGCGGATATTATCCTGGAAGAGGGTGTTGATATTTTAGATGCCGGCATTGACATAGTTGCTCAGCCTCCCGGGAAAGAACTCAAATCAATTATGCTTTTCTCTGGTGGTGAAAAGGTGATGACTACTATTGCGCTACTATTTGCCATATTTCAATCCAAGCCGAGTCCTTTTTGTATACTTGATGAGGTTGATGCCGCCCTGGACGAAAACAATATTAACCGCTTTATTCAAATACTTAAGGAATTTGCAAAATATTCTCAATTTGTTATTATAACGCACAGTAAGCAAACTATGAGTATTGCAGATGTCCTTTACGGAGTTACTATGGAGGAGGCGGGAGTATCAAAGAAGATTTCTGTCAAATTTGAAGAGGCGGCGAGACAGGTTGCATAAGCAACGCCATTTAAAGCATTTTTCCAGCTTACCTGCCATTCTACTGGCAGATAATCCATCATCTTATCATTTCCTGTATAGCGTGGTTTTGTGATCTTTCCACCACTACTTCCCATGTACAACAAGCGGCGGTAGGGGCAAACGGCAGTTCACCCCTACCTTGGCCTTTTGCTGTGGGCTGTAACTCATGGCTTCCTGCCCGAATTAGGTACCCGTCCCCGCCAGAAAGACGTGTCGGGCTGGCGAACGGCATTGCCAGGCGGGCAGCCTTGATGATGCAAGGGTTGAGATGTCTGCTTGCGACAGGAAGGTGCTTCTTATTGACGATTTTGTCTGCCCGAAGGGCATTAAATCCCTTTGGAGAGAAGGAAAGTGCGCCCTGAAGGAATCGAACCTTCGACCCACTGATTAAGAGTCAGTTGCTCTGCCGGCTGAGCTAAGGGCGCTTATAGATTAGGAATTTAGATTAAATTTAAGGTGTGAAAGTACCGAAAGAAATTTTTTTATATGAAAAGGATAATATTTCATATTTTCCAAATCAAACACATGGCACGCCCGGCAGGAATCGAACCTGCAACCATTGGATTCGAAGTCCACTACTCTATCCAATTGAGCTACGGGCGCATTATTTTTAACTCAATATACTTACTTGAGCATTTTTTGTCAACTCATATATTAACTTCAAACTACCTGCCCACCTCGGTGGGCAGGGGTTGTTTTAAGAAATACCTTATCTAATATTCTCATGATTTTGTTTGAATTGCTTATGCGCTTGTTGGTCAAAATAATTGTCGCAATGCCTTTGGTTGGGTCTGTCCGACACGTTTTGTGGAGCGAAGGGTTCTAATTTATAACTTGAACAATTTTACTTCAACAATTATTATATAAAAATATATGAAGTGGTACGCAATCCATACACGTTCAAGGCACGAAAAACAGGTGGATTTGTTTTTAAGAGAAAGAGGGATAGAGACATTTCTTCCCCTTATCCATACACTCAGCAGAAGGAGGGATAGGAAGAAGTATGTTGATATACCACTATTCCCTGGATACCTGTTTGTTTGTACAGAGAAAGAGCGCCTATATGATGTTAAATATACGAGAGGAGTGACAAGGATAATTGGTACTGATATGGATGCGCCAACACCAATACCGGATAAGCAGATTCTGGATATAAAATCGATTATGGAAAGCGACGTTAAACTGGACCCATTTCCATATCTTAAGAAGGGTAGAACAGTAAGAGTAAAGTCAGGGCCGCTTAAGGGGTTAGAAGGAATCCTTGTTGAAAGAAAGGGTCATTACAAGCTTGTGATACGTATTGATCTTCTACAAAAAGGTGCTGCTGCTGAGGTGTATATTTCTGATATAGAACCAATTTAGCGTCTTCTGACTGAATAATTGAGTTTCTTTAGATAATCAGTAGACCCTCTGTGTCTATAATAGTTGGACATTTTCCTTGTAATAATTTAGTGTAGGGC